>PIVL01000685.1 GCA_003354145.1 Paracoccaceae bacterium | reverse complement strand
CGCTCCTCTTCCAGGCGCTGGATGCCTTTGCGAAGCTCTTCCATGAGGCCTTCCATCGAAGGACACTGCTTCGTGGTGTAGGAGTTGACGTAAAAGCCGCTGTTGACACCATCCGCGAAGGCTTCTTGCACTTGTACTCTGAGTTCTTTGAGCACCTCAGACGTATTGGTTGTGCCGCCAGCATCAAGGCCAGCTTCGTCTGCAGCTCTCATTGCTGCATGTAACTCCAAGAGCATCTCTCGCCATTCTGAGTGGGAAATAAGATCATCGTGCCAGGCATGCGGTGCTTTGCCAGTGAGGTCAGGCCGCGCTTCATAGCCTTCGCCTGTCCACTCGTAACGGCTCATGTAGCCAAAATTAGGCTTCGCACCGAGATGCGGCAGATCCTCTCCATCTTCAAGCCAGACTGCTGGGTCCAGGACACGACGCATGTCCTGCACGTCGAGGTTGTTCCGGCCAGTCACAATGCCACCATAGTTCGTTTGGACCTCGAAGGGCGTCTGCTGAAAGGGTAGAATGCGGCCCTGCATCCCAAAGGCAGTCCGCTTGATGACCAGAAGAACATTGCGAAGAGGCTTACCCTTGCGACGACACTTGCAGTCTTCGGTGAGGACCACCATGTAATAGAAGCCGTGGCGGCAAATCTTGAAAGTCTTCTTGCTGTCGTCCGAGTACTTGAAGCAGCTGTCCGTGCAAACATGCTTCAAGAGCGAAGGCATCAGGTCATAGATGTCCTTGTGGAACTGCTCCTCCCACTCTGCTGCGCTGAGCTCGTCCTCTTGTCGCAGCTTCTGGCGCAAGGGACCTCGGCGACGGTAGGCAGGTTGCTGAGCCACTGGAAGCTCGTTGATAGGAGTCGCGTAGATCGATTTCCCTGAAGCGGAAGGTGGATCATCCAAAGCAAGATTAGGTCGCCGCCACTGCTCATCATCAGCCGCTTGAAGCGCTGCCTCCTGCTCAGGTGTGCGGGCAGCGAGCTCCCTCAGCAAGTCGACGTCCGTGCCGCCGTCATACTTGGACAAGCCTCGAGCCACCTTGTTCAGAGGGACCTCTGGCGCCTCTTTGTCGGTGTGGCCAAAGAGCCGAGGAGATGCTTGCGCAGAGGCCTGCACCAAGGTCTCAGAGCTGGCCACCACTCGTCGCATGAACTCACGAAGCCTGCGCTGCAGCTCATCAGGGCGCTGCTCCAAGAGCCAGAGTACAGAGCCGATCGCTTGGAGATG
>PIVL01000684.1 GCA_003354145.1 Paracoccaceae bacterium | reverse complement strand
CAGCCTGACACTGGAAATCCGCACACTTGATCGCAAGATCCTTGAATGGCACCGGTCGAGCGAGGCCAGCCAGCGATTAGCGACCATTCCAGGGGTTGGAGTGCTGACCGCGACAGCGATGGCTGCTTCGGTTACGGACCCGTCGCTCTTCCGATCCGGACGCCAGTTCGCAGCCTTTCTCGGACTGGTTCCCCGGCAAAATTCATCGGGTGGCAAAGAGCGGTTGGGACGAATTACCAAAATGGGAGACGGATATTTGCGCAAGCTCCTTGTGATTGGAGCAACCGCCATTCTCAGGCGTGTTGCCGATACGCAAACCCGGACTGCAAATTGGATCCGCAACCTGCTAGAACGCAAGGCCCCTCGATTGGTTAGTGTCGCAATGGCCAACAAAACTGCTCGGATCGTATGGGCGCTCCTGGGGAGAGGAGGAACCTATCGAGCCGCATAAACAGTAAACAGCGCTGCATTGTTTACGCAGAACACTGAGATGCAAGGGCAATAGATGTGATGATGATCAAAGCAAGCCGCAGCCAGAACACACCGTGGTATTGCCAGGACAGAAGTAGTCCGGCAACTTGATAGGGATCTGACACGCGGACTTCATCAGGGCCAACGGCCATCGGTGCCGTGCAAATAGGCCGGACACATGACCGCAACCCGCTATGATCACAGCGTTAAAAAAACCTTGCTAAACAGGGACCGTCCACACATGGCAATACCTTCTGACAGCATGAAATCAAGGGTTTTACCGAATTTATCTATGGCCCGGTAATAGTAGGTCCACTTGGCTTTCACCTTGATATAGGTCTCGTCCATGCGCCAGGATACAGCAGTTTTCTGCTTCCTTTTGTGCGCTTCCTTCGCAATCAGCGGGGAGAACTTTATCACCCAACGGTTCAAGGTTGCATGGTCGACTTCGATCCCACGTTCCGCCATGATCTCCTCCAGATCACGATATGAAACCGCATAGCGGACATAGAAAAACACCGCGTACAGGATGACTTCTCTCGGATAGTGGCTGCCTTTGAAGTCAATCGTCACGATCTGATATCGCCGTACGCCGCTCCCGGCGCGGGAGCTTCAGGTCCTGCTCGAACAGGTTCTGAAGCCGACCTTCATAGTCACACAATTTGTGCCGAACCGGATCAACCTGACGATGCTAGCTCGGGGGAGAACTGTCCTTCAGATACTTTCTGATCGTGTTCCGGGACAATCCTGTCTCC
>PIVL01000326.1 GCA_003354145.1 Paracoccaceae bacterium | reverse complement strand
TTGTGAAACGCAGCAAGAGTGATGCGATTGACGCTGAAGCCATTTGTGAAGCGGCCCTGCGACCAACGATGTATTACCCGGCAGTCGAAACGCAGTTTCGATGAGAGGGCGGTTTGTGCGGGTTCGAAGCGAAAATAATCAGGCTGCAGGCCTGGCATTTAAAGCACGGGATTTGTTGGTTCGGCAACGCACGCAGATCATAAATGCCTTGCGTGGCCACCTGTCCGAGTTCGGTTTTGTTGTTGCGAAGGGTCCAACGCATGTACGTAAACTCGTGTCTGCGGTTGAAGATGGAGATATTGAGTTGCCAGAAATATCACGCCCTCTCTTGAGCATTCTCGTTGATACACTTGAGGCTTTGAATGTTCGTATCAGGCAGTTGGAAGCCCGAATTGCACAACCGAACACAAAATGTTTTGCCAATCTGTCATACTGGAACCTCGCGGTCAGACGGGTATGGTTGGCGCTTTGTTGGTAGAGCCAACAGACCCTGAGTGCGCCACAGGGGTGATATTTTTTGACGCTGAAGCCGTTCTTGGCATGTGCGGCCATGGCACGATCGGTTTGACCGTAACGCTGGCGCACTTAGGACGTATTGGTCTGGGCGCTCATAAAATCGAAACCCCTGTTGGAGTGGTCGAAGTGCAGCATACCAAAGCCAACACGGTTGCGGTCAAGAACATCGAAAGCCGCCGTGTTCATACTGCAGTTTCCGTTGAGGTAGAGGGCCTTGGTCTTGTAACGGGAGATGTTGCCTATAGTGGAAATTGGTTCTTCATTGTTGACCCAAGTCCAGTTTCAGTGACCCCAAAAAACCTGCGGGCACTAACTGATGCCACGATTGCAGTACGCGAAGCGGTTATTGCGCAGGGAGTCTGTGGTGAAGATGGGCAACCCATTGATCACGTGATTTTTCAAGAGCCTTCGTCAAAGGCCGGTGTACACAGCCAGAATTTTGTACTCTGTCCCGATGATACCTATGACCGCTCACCCTGTGGTACGGGAAGTTCAGCGCGACTGGCTTGCCTTGCTGCGGATGGGCGTTTGGCCGAAGGCCAGGAGATCGTGCAAGAAAGTGTAATTGGTCGCCGATACCGAATATCCTATCAGCCGGGGGAAAGTGGTGGCATTGTTCCGACCATCAAAGGGCATGGTTTTGTTGTGTCCAAAATCTCTGGCGGTGTTCGGGTTGGTGGAGCCATCGAATTGGGCGGCCTGGACCTGCCTCCCCATTATAAACGATCAGAGATCTTATTGCACAAGGCAGCGCAATTTTTGCCTCAACTAAAAACCGAAGGCGGTCAGCAATGGATGGGGTTTCGCCCCTCTATGCCTGATAGCCTGCCTGTCATCGACCACTCACCCAAAACGCGCAATATCATCTATGCTTTTGGGCATGGGCACTTAGGACAAACGCAAGCCGCAGGAACGGCCGAGCTTGTAACGTCACTCACCAACGGGACTACACCAGAAATGCCGCTTGAAGCATTTTCGGCAACCCGGTTCTGAAAGGCTTTATTATGAAGATCACTAAAATCAATGTTTACCAAGTAGACTTACGCTTGAAGGAAGGCCGCTATAACTGGTCCAACGGCAACTCTATCGAGGTTTTTGACAGCACTGTTGTCGAAATACATACCGATGAAGGTCTTGCTGGATACGCTGAGTGCTGCCCGCTTGGTTCTGCATACCTGCCATCTTTTGCACTTGGTGTGCGTGCTGGGCTGACTGAACTGTCCCCGCATCTGATTGGTAAGGACCCGCTGAATATCGGAGAAATCAACCGTGTGATGGACGCGGCCCTTCGCGGTCACCCTTACGCCAAGGCACCAATTGATATTGCATGCTGGGACTTGCTGGGCAAAGCCACGGGCCTGCCCGTTTATACCTTGCTGGGTGGTGCTGCGCAGGACGATGTCGCACTTTATCGTGCCATCAGTCAGGAAGCGCCTGAAGTTATGGCTCAGAAGATCAAAGGCTATGCCCTTGAGGGGTATACAAAGTTCCAGCTAAAGGTGGGTGGCGATGCAAATGATGATATCGAGCGTATTCACGCAACCCGCGAGGTTTTGAAACCAACCGATTTGTTGGTCGCAGACGCCAACACTGGCTGGACACGCCACGAAGCTGCGCGCGTAGTTGGGGCAATTTCGTCACTGGATGTTTATGTGGAACAGCCTTGTTTGACCTACGAGGAATGTGTGTCGATCCGACGCCGTACAACCCTGCCATTTGTTATGGATGAAGTGATTGACACGCCAAATACGTTGGTGCGTGGCATTGCCGAGGATGCAATGGATGTCATCAATTTGAAAATCTCCAAAGTTGGCGGGTTGACCAAGGCTAAACTCATGCGGGACCTTTGTGTGCAACACGGCATCCCAATGACCATTGAGGACACTTGGGGCGGCGATATCACAACGGCGGCAATTGCCCACTTGGCGCGCTCCACTCCGTCTGACTTCACCTTCTCGGCTACCGATTTTAACAGTTACGGAACAGTAGATATTGCCGAAGGCGCACCAAGCCGTGTCAACGGTCGTATGACCGCGCCTGATCGCCCGGGCCTGGGCATTACACCTATTTTCAAAGCTTTAGGCGATCCAGTCGCAGCTTATTCCTGAGAAACACCTGCGCAGTAGCAAAGCCCTACATGTAATTTCAACACACGCTGAGGGCAAAGTCGATGATGTTATCATGGGGCGGTTTGAGGTGCCCCTAGTTTCCCAGACGCCTGCCTCGTTCAGTTTCGTCTGTTTTGCTACGTAATCAACTGGCGACAGCATATCGTTGTTCGTGTGCTTGCGAGATGGGTTGTACAACATCTCAGTTATCGCACGGGCGTGTACTACGCTATATCCAGCCTTGCTTAATACTGCATTGGACAAGGACTTGATGTCTTCCATGGTAACTTTGACAGACATGCTCATGATTTTTTCCTACTACACCTAAGATTGTGGATATTGGATACAATATTATACTAACATGCTTCAGCTCGTTTCTTCATACCTGAAATGTGGATTTGACATTGAACCTGATGAACAAAATACTAATTGTATCCAATATACAAACTGAGCGAAGCCCAACATGGTAGGCAAAAGAACAATTGCAAGGCAAAGCTTGCCTGATGTCATTGCCGATGACTTGCGGGAGCGTATCCTGAATGGTGAATTGCTTGAAGGTGAAACGATCCGACAAGGAGCGCTTGCTGAAGAGTATGACGTTTCGCGCATGCCAATTCGCGAAGCCCTTAAACGACTTGATGCCGAAGGGCTTGTGCAACTGACCAACAATCGTGGTGCATCCGTCGTCAAACATTCATTGAGTGAAATTGCTGAGATATTCGACCTACGTATTTTAGTCGAAGTGGATCTGTATTGTCGGGCCATACCTGCAATGACATCAAAAAATTTCGAAAGATGTCACAAAATTCTAAATGAAATGGAGGCCTCCTATGATGCCGATGATGTCGCTAAATGGGGTGAACTGAATTATGAATACCATTCGGCGCTTTACGCCGCGGCAGATCGTACTTTGACGAATGATTTGCTACGTAAGGTTTATTTACAATCTGATCGGTATGTTCGTATGCATTTGAGTGTGATGCAGCAGCGTGAACCTGCAAAGGAAGATCATCGCATGCTTCTGACTTTTGCCCAAGATCAAAAGATCGACGAGGGCCGGACTGTTTTGATCGACCATATCACCCGCACTAAAAATCAACTACTCGATATGATCGCAACAAAACGTGCTGTCTAGAAGGGCATTGTTGCACCGATAGCCCCGTTGCTGTTATGTGGTGCTCTTGCTAGCCAGCCAGGATGGTCTTGATGCGTATAAGTTTAACGCTTCCCGGCGCCACAAGTTTGAGAAGAGGCGGTATCGCGTGACGAACTGGGCGACCTATAATGAAAGCCTTCGCCAGCGTGGCGAAACACTAATGGGACGTTGGAAGACGGTCATCGGACCCAAACTGAAAGCCCGGAATTTTGCAAACCAAAAAACAGAGGTCCTGATCGGCGTGAACATTCTCAACAAAATGAGCGAACTGGGATGTCCGGAGTTCGAGGCTGTTGGATGACCAAAGCTATGGGAAAGGGCAAGTTCCGGGCTTCACGGGGTCCGTGCACACGGCTGGCAACGGCATGACTGTCAGCTCTGAATATACCCCCCCGGATACGGATTTGCACCTGCTGTATGATGACGCACAGGTTCTTGCGGTGAACAAACCTGAAGGTCTGCTTTCGGTGCCGGGGCGGGGTGCGCACCTGGCCGATTGTCTGATTTCGCGCATCCAATTGGTGTTCCCCGAGGCATTGGTCGTGCACCGACTGGATCGGGATACGTCCGGAGTTATGGTCTTTGCCCTGACGCCTTTTGCGCAGCGAAATCTAAGTATGCAATTTGAGCAACGCCAGACGCGCAAAACCTATATTGCGCGGATTTCGGGTAAGTTAGAGCCTAAAAAGGGCAGGGTTGACCTGCCGTTGATTGTCGACTGGGAAAACCGCCCCCGTCAGATGGTGTGTTATGAGACCGGCAAACAGGCAGTAACGGACTGGCGGGTCCAGCGCTATGAAACCGACGCAACACGGGTACGTCTGATGCCCAAAACCGGGCG
Organism: Paracoccaceae bacterium; assembly: GCA_003354145.1. Lineage (GTDB taxonomy): Bacteria > Pseudomonadota > Alphaproteobacteria > Rhodobacterales > Rhodobacteraceae > NORP181. The sequence goes on along the minus strand of PIVL01000326.1, from coordinate 345 downwards.
GACGCATCAATTGCGGGTGCATATGATGGCGCTGGGCCACCCGATTCTGGGTGATCCGCTTTATGCCACAGGTGAGGCCGCAGATCATCCGCGCATGATGCTGCATTCTGAGGAATTGCGCATCAAGCACCCTGACAGCGGCGTGTCGTTGAAGTTTCGCGCGGCTGCCGAATTCTGACTGTTCGTCTGCTGATGAACGTCAGATGATTTTGACCTTTGCGTCAAAACTGACCTGATAATGAACATCGCCAAGATCGGCCAGTCATGCGACGCGCGGCGAAAAGTCTGCTTCGAGCCCAAATTGCATACATTCAGGTCAGTTTTTTAATCATAACAGCATCTGTT
>PIVL01000683.1 GCA_003354145.1 Paracoccaceae bacterium | reverse complement strand
ATTCGGGTACTGGACGCGGCCCCGATGCGCGATGAGATGCGCGTGTTTCTGCTACGCGCCGCCGAATATACGCTGACACCGATGCCTGCAATGTTGCGTCTTGCAACGCGCGCGCCGGGGCTGGGCGATCCGCAATCAATGCGCAAAGTTTATCGCATGGGCGAAGGTACGCCATCACGGATGACTGATGCGCGCCGCCGGGTACTTGAGACTCTGGGCGAATATGGCGATCTGGCTTTTACTTTGCGCGAAGTGGCTGAAATGGCCGGTGTCACGTCGCCGGTGGTAAAGGGGTTGGTCAAACTTGGGGCGGTAAGAGAAGAGGACAGCCCGCGTGATCTGCCGTTTGCACGACTTGATCCGGAATTGGCAAGCAAAGAGTTGACCGAAGATCAGGCGCAGGCTGCCGAGACGTTGCGTGGCTTTGTGCGCAGTGGCGGCTATGGCACGACGCTGCTGAAGGGGGTGACCGGGTCAGGTAAAACAGAAGTCTATCTTGAGGCCGTGGCCGAGGCGTTGCGTACGGGGCGGCAGGCCTTGGTGTTGTTGCCCGAAATCGCGCTGACGGCCGAGTTTCTGACGCGGGTGCAGGAACGGTTCGGGACGCGCCCGGCTGAGTGGCATTCCGGTGTGACGATGACGGAACGACGCCGGGTCTGGCGGATGGTTGGGCAAGGGCAGGCCCAATTGGTCGTGGGCGCGCGGTCGGCGTTGTTTCTACCGTTCCAGAACCTTGGGCTGGTGATTGTCGATGAAGAACATGACACGTCGTATAAACAGGAAGACGGGGTTCTGTATAACGCCCGCGATATGGCCGTGCTGCGTGCGTCGATTTGTGGGGCGCAGGTCGTTTTGGCGTCCGCAACTCCGTCTTTGGAGAGCTGGAGCAACGCGAAAGCCGGGAAGTACGCGCATCTTGATCTGATGTCACGTTACGGAAAGGCTGTGCTGCCGGATATGCGTGCCATTGATATGCGGGCTGAGAAGATGCAGGCGGGGACGTGGGTTTCACCCACCCTACGTCAGGCCGTACAGGTGAGGCTTGATCGCGGCGAGCAGGCGTTGCTGTTCATCAACCGACGTGGCTATGCGCCGGTGACGATATGTAGGGCTTGCGGGCATCAGGTCGCATGTGAACAGTGCGACGCGCGTATGGTTGAGCATCGGTTCCTGAAGCGATTGATGTGTCATCAGTGCGGAGAAACGACTCCGATGCCGACTGTTTGCCCGTC
>PIVL01000682.1 GCA_003354145.1 Paracoccaceae bacterium | reverse complement strand
TTCCAGTGCAAAGAAATACGCAACCGAGCAAAAGGGCAATCGCACTCAATATGTGAAGCGCTCGGATAACTGGCTTGCGGACGAACTTTGGAAAGCCTTCCCCCGAAAAATCAAAACGACCGGCGTGGGGAAATTGGATTTCTACGCGGATAAACGATACAGCGACGCGCAGATCATGGGGATATTGAAGCAAGCCGAGAGCGGTGTGCCGGTTTCTGAACTTTGCCGCGAACACGGGATGATGCCTTTGACCGGCAGGTGAAGGGCAACGATGGGTCGGTGCCCATCGACATTCCGCGCGACCGTGACGGCAGTTTTGAGCCCGAGCTGATCCAGAAAGGCCAGACCCGGATCGATGGGATGGATGACAAGATCATCGGGCTTTATGCGGCGGGCTTGTCCACCCGCGACATCCGCGCCCACCTCGAAGAGGTTTATGGCCTGCGTGTTTCTGCGGACCTGATCAGCCGGGTGACGGACGCGGTTCTGGAGGAAGTATCAGACTGGCAAAACCGCGCTTTGGAGCCAGTTTACCCAATCGTTTTCCTTGATGCGCTGCGGGTCAAAATCCGCGATGCGGAAAGCCGTCAGGTCAAAAACAAGGCCGTATATGTGGCCCTGGGCGTCAATCCTGACGGCGAGCGTGAGGTTCTGGGCCTGTGGATTGCGGCCAACGAAGGTGCCAAGTTCTGGCTTTCCATCATGAACAACCTGCGCAATCGCGGTGTTGAAGACATCCTGATCGCTGTCGTTGATGGGCTCAAGGGCTTTCCTGACGCCATCAATGCAGCCTTCCCCGACACCACCGTGCAGACCTGCATCGTCCACCTCGTGCGCCATTCTCTGAACTTCTGCGGCTGGAAGGATCGTAAGGCGGTCGCCAAATCCCTACGCCGGATTTATCAGGCGGTGGATGACGAGGAGGCCGCCAAAGCCCTCGATGATTTTGAGGCGGAATGGGGCGATAAATACCCCTCAATCGCCCCAAGCTGGCGACGCGCCTGGCAGGAAGTCATCCCATTCTTTGCCTTCCCGCCAGCCGTGCGAAAAATCATCTACACCACCAATGCGATTGAAAGCCTGAACCGGGTGATCCGAAAAACCACCAAAACGCGCGGCAGCTTTCCAACCGATGATGCCGCAACCAAGCTGATCTATCTGGCAATCCGCAATTTCGAGAAAGCTGGCAGGTGCGTCAGGGAATGGCCTCTCGGCGATGCAAGCATCGCCTG
>PIVL01000681.1 GCA_003354145.1 Paracoccaceae bacterium | reverse complement strand
GGGACGAAACGTCCGCCCTCGATTCCCGGCTCGGAATGGCGTAAGCTTTCCAAGCCGGCGAAGCAGGCGATCTACGACAAGTGGATCGAGGTCGAGGCTTTGCGCGCTGCACCTACATCCGCTGCAGCATCTGCATCCTCTTCTACTTCTCCTGCTTCATCTTCATCATCACCTGCTGTTGCTTTGCCTGCCATGCCATCGCAGAGCCATGCTCATAGCAAGTCTGCCGCGGCTGCCGGTGCACGCAGGAGAAGGGACGCGCGCGCGCATACATCAGCTCCCATGGAGCATACTAGCGCCGTGCTACTCCTATTGATGCCTTTGTTGACGACAGTACTCAAGCAGAGCATTGACGTGACGTCAGCAGGACAGCTCGATGAGCTTATTCGCGCTTTCTCGAAGGAATACCTGTTGGATCATCCTGCTGAGGGGTGCGAGACTATGTCTGCATTGGCTGCCACTCGCAGCCATGCTGCGGCAGACAACGGAGACGACTCGAGTGACGATGACGTTCATGACGACAGTCGCATCGACGGCAGACCGGTTGACCTTATACCGGCTATGCCGAGCAGCGCACCAGACGCGACGCAGCATCGACGACGTGACGACGAGGCTATGCCTACATACAACGCCATGGTTGCTCGTCCGGTGCGCCCCGCAGAAGTCAAGACGAATCCTATAGCCATGGCTGCAATGCAGGCTGAATGGGATCGTCTGCGCAGTGTTGTTCGTCCCGATGGTACGTTTGGTTGTTGGGATGAGCACTATGTGCGAGAGTGGCGGGACGTGCGCGCTGAGGCGCGGCGCAAGGGGGAGAAGGCGAACGTCGGCCTCGTCTATGGCATCGTAGTTGAGAAGAACGCCGAACTCGATGAGTCTGACCCCCGGCGCAAGATGAAAGGCCGCGCCGTGTTCCAGGGCAATGCCGTTCGGGACGAGTACGGCGACGCGGCCATCTTCCAGGAGCTGAGCAGTTGCCCGGCCACGATGGAAGCAGCACGATGTGCAGACGCGTATGGCCTTGCCTATGGCAATGACGTCGAGCAGAGCGACGCCGTGCAGGCCTACACGCAAGCGTGGCTCGAGGGGACCGACACTTGGATCCGCCTCCCACGTGACCAGTGGCCGGCCCAATGGGCAGGATACGAGGACCCCGTGTGCCCACTCCGACTGGCGCTATACGGGCATCCCGATTCCGGCGGTCACTGGGAGCGCCATTGCACGGCCCACCTT
>PIVL01000680.1 GCA_003354145.1 Paracoccaceae bacterium | reverse complement strand
ACGACGCCAGAACCAAGGGAACGCAGGTTGGCTTGTCGGGCGCACGGCGACAGAACACTAGCCTTCACTAGCCTTCACTAGCCTTCACTACACCGAAATTCCGATAATGCGCATTATGTAAAATTCACACCCAAAGGAAAGCAGATGCCCAAAAAAGTATGTTTAGTGTCCGGGTGCAATAGAAATTACAAGGCAAAAGGCTATTGCATCAGTCATTATGACCGCCTGAGAAAATATGGCGACGCCATGCCAGATAAGCCTTTTCAACGCAAACAAGGCGGGATGTGTTCAGTGGCCGGGTGTAGTAGAAAGCACAATGCAAAAGGCTATTGCGCCACTCATTATGAACGCCTGCAACGACATGGTGACGCGATGGCCGACAAACCGCTGCAGATGCGCCGCGCAAAAGGTGCCGCGTGTTCAGTGGCCGGGTGCAATCGAAAACACGCGGCAAAAGGATATTGCTACATTCACTATAGACGCCTGAAAAAGCATGGAGACGTCATGGCCCACAAACTACTGTGGCCAGTAAGGCCGTCCCATCGGGCGATGATGCCATAGGCAGGAGAACGAGATGAGCACTTCAAAACCACCACCACCACATAGAGCAATGAACGCCATTAGAGCACTTACGGACGGCCTCCACCCACACAACGACGCGGAAGAAATTATGGCTTCGTTTGAGATACTTGTTGTTGCGTTTCTTATGATGGTTGTTCAAGCAAATCCGACTGAGGCCACAAAACGAGACTGCGCTAATGCAGCAAAAATGCTTAACGATGCAATAGTGCCAGACGTTGAAGGCATGCTGGCAGCGAGCGCATCGCGCTGCGCCAAGTAATGAACCCAAAGGAACCCAGATGGACAAAATCGAACCGGAAAAGGCTAGGGCGTTGAAAGCCGCCAGCATCCTACTCGACGGGCGTGATCCTTTCGCAGACGTCTCCGACTTTGCAGATATAGCGATTGGGCTGGAGTTGCTTATCTCGGTGATTCTGTTGAGCATGACCGACAACGATTCATATAAGGCGCAGTTGCTTCTACACGGTGTAATAGTGGGCGGAGTTGAAGGCTTCCTAGAGCAAAGCGACGGGCTGTTGGACGATGATGATTGACCAAGGGGACCACCGATGCGCGATCTGAACGAGTTGAAACACTACGCTGTCGAAACCGGGATCGATGGCGGTGCGTATCTGATCAGGCACAACCCGACGAATGTGCAACTGCGCGTCA
>PIVL01000679.1 GCA_003354145.1 Paracoccaceae bacterium | reverse complement strand
TTCCCCAATAGGCGTAGCCTTAAGGGGTTCTAATGCAATAATAGCTAGATAGTGGAACCGCGGATTTCGGGTTCCGGAAAGGTTCCGGAGGGTTCCGGAAGGGGTTCCGGTGGGTTCCGGAAGTTTCCGGGAGGTTCCGAAAGGTTCCGGTGCGTTCCGGAAGGTTCCGGAAGGTTCCGGGAAGGTTCCGGAAGTTCCAGAAGGTTCCGGAAGGTATCGGAAGGTTCTGGAAAGTTCCGGTTTCGTTGACGAAAGATCCGGAAGGAGGTTCCGGAAGGTTCCGGTGGATTCCGGAAAGTTGTTTGATTGCTTTCTGCCACAGATCTCGGTCTAATGTACATACGTTCTGACAGGTTTGCTTTCAAACACACGTTTCGCTATTTTGATGCGTTCTGACTCAGATTTGGATCTAGTGTACACACGTTCTGCTAGAATTCTGCCTTCAGACATAGATTTCGCTGTTTTCTTGCGTTTTGATACAGATTGTGGTCTCATGTACACATGTTCTTTTAGATTTTTTATTTCAGACACACATTTCGCTATTTTGTTGCGTTCTGACTCAGCTTCTGATCTAATGTACACACGTTCTGCTAGAATTCTGTTATTGGACATGCATTTTGCTGTTTTGTTGCGTTCTGACACAGATTTCGGTCTTATGTACACATGCTCTGCTAGGATTCTGTTCCACACACACATTTCGCTGTTTTCTTGCGTTCGGATACAAATTTTGATCTAATGTATGTACGTGCTTCTAGACTTCTGTTTCCAGACACATATTTCGATTTTTTCTTGCGTTCTGACACAGATTTTTATTGTATGTACACACGTGCTTTTAGAATTCTAGTTTCAAACACAGATTTCACTTTTTCTTGCGTTCTGACACAGATTTTGGTCGTATGTACACACGTTCTGCTAGCATTCTGCCTTCGGACACATATTCTGCTGCTTTCTAGTGTTCTGACACAGATTTCAGTCTAATGTATGTGCGTGCTGCTAGACTTTTGCTTCCAGACACATATTTCGCTGTAATTAATCTTGCGTTTTGACACAGATTTTGGTCTTATGTACACATGCTCTGTTAGAATTCTGCCTTCAGATATATATTTAGTTTTTTCTTGCGTTCTGACACAGATTTTGGTCTTATGTACACATGCTCTGTTAGAATTCTGCCTTCAGACATGCCTAGTAGTAGTAGAAGAAGTAGTAGTAGTAATAGGAGTAGTAGTAGTGTAGTAGTA
>PIVL01000678.1 GCA_003354145.1 Paracoccaceae bacterium | reverse complement strand
TGTGTGGATAGCCCCTGCATAGCAAGACATTTTTGAGTTGATCGGCACTTTTGTCAGAAGCAGTCATGTGTTCCGTTGCCGACAGTGCATGCAAAGCATGCATGAGAGGGGCCTGTTTGCGCGGTTTTTACCGCTGGCCCTGAAGGGTTCCGCAAACCAAGTCCCTATCAGCTCAGCGGGCTATAATGCCCGAGCCATTCGGCGGGGTGTCTTGGTTTTGGCGGCTGACTTTTGCACCATCACTTCGCAGGTCTTGCTATCTAGTGTTCCTCAAATTCTTTCAGGTTGTTCGCGGTATGTACGGCTCGTTCTTTGTTAAAACGGCCCAGACGATCCGCGCTGTCTTGTTCGCCATGGCGACGGTCGCCAAGCGAGCAGGTTTGCGTTCCAAAAGTGAGGTGAGCCATTTGTTTGCCCGTTCTGGGTGGGATTTTGTCTGTCTGACGAGCGAGGTCATTCCTACGACAAGCAATTGGCGCAGGTATTGGTCGCCCATCTTCGTGATCCGGCCTAATCGTTCCTTTCCGCCGCTTGATCGGTTGGTCGGTGTCAAACCTAGCCAGGCCGCAAACTCGCGACCATTCTTGAACTGGTGCCCGCTGCCAATGCTCGCAGCGATCGCAGAGGCCGTAACCGGGCCAACGCCCGGAATGGTCTGCAAAAGTTTGACACGTGGATCGCGCTTGGATTCAAGTCGCAGACGGGCTTCATACCAACGCACTTGTCCGTGCAGAACACCCAACTGCCCACACAAATTATGGACCACGTCTTGCGCGATTTCGGGCAGTTCCAACTCGGCTCCAGCCAGCACGCCCTGCGCGAAACTGATGGCACGTGCGAGTCCCTTGGCGATGTACACACCAAACTCTGCCAACATGCTGCGCAAGGCATTGACCAGCTGCGTACGCTGACGAACCATGAGATTGCGCGCGCGGTGCAGGGAAAGCAGCGCCTGCTGTTCAACCGATTTGGCCTCGACAAAACGCCCTCTCAGCGATGCAAGCATCGCCTGCCGGGTAATACATCGTGGGACGGGTGACTGCTTCGCAGATCGCCTCCGCATCGATAGCGTCTGACTTGCCGCGCTTCACGTATGGTTTGACATACATGGGCGGGATCAGCCGAACCTCATGGCCCAGCCTGGTCAGCTCGCGCGCCCAGTAACGACTTGTGGAACAGGCTTCCATGCCAATGAGGCAAGGATCGAGACGCGCGAAAAACGGCAACACCTGAGCGCG
>PIVL01000039.1 GCA_003354145.1 Paracoccaceae bacterium | reverse complement strand
CTGCGTGTTTTCGAAAGCCTGTTTGTGCCAATGGCAAAGTGGAGCATGTTGCTGACCGGGAATTACCGCTGCATTCTAAAAGACGGCATTCAACCCATTCGTCAGGCTGTTCATGGTGACATTGACGCCTCGGCTGCGGTTTATGATTGGGTCGATGCACTGACGCGTAAATTGGGTGCCGAGGCCGCCGATCATGTGCCGTTTGAGAAATACGCAAACGCTGCTGAGAACCTGTTAAAGCCATCTTCTGCCGCACGCGCCATCGATGGTGGCGCAACATCAATCGAACGCGTGGATCGGGTTGTACAGGCAATTGGTCAGCATTTTGGAATGCAGAATGATACGGTTGACCAGATTGTGGCGACTGTCGATGCGCGGCTTGAAGCGAATAAATGACCGTCTGCGCACCGCGCGGATGAACGTAAAAAGGGGCGCCCCAAAGCGCCCCTTTTGATGTCCCGTATTGATTGGGATTTACCCCAGCAATTCCACCAGCGTTTCGCCTAGTTTGGCAGGTGAGGGAGACACGCGCACGCCAGCGGTTTCCAGGGCTTCTATTTTGTCGTCCGCGCCACCTTTGCCGCCCGAGATGACAGCTCCGGCATGACCCATCGTACGACCAGGAGGAGCGGTACGACCGGCAATAAAGCCAACGGTTGGTTTGGAACGACCCTTCTTGGCCTCATCTAACAGGAACTGCGCGGCGTCCTCTTCGGCAGAACCACCGATTTCACCGATCATGATGATAGATTTGGTTTCGTCATCGGCTAGAAAAAGCTCAAGAATATCAATGAATTCTGTCCCTTTTACCGGATCACCGCCAATGCCCACCGCACTGGTCTGGCCCAGCCCCACAGCCGATGTCTGAAACACCGCCTCATAGGTCAGCGTGCCCGATCGTGACAGCACCCCGACCGATCCCTTTTTGAAAATACTGCCTGGCATGATGCCGATCTTGCAGGCATCCGGCGTCATGATGCCAGGGCAGTTCGGCCCGATCAGACGAGAGTTTGAAGCATCAAGCTTTTCCTTGACCCGAACCATATCCAGCACTGGCACACCTTCAGTGATGCAGGTGATCAACTCTATTTCAGCATCTACCGCTTCTTCGATAGCTGAGGCCGCGCCCGCGGGTGGCACATAGATGACAGATGCTGTCGCCCCGGTTCTGGCCTTGGCCTCTTGCACCGAGGTGAAAATTGGCAGGATCGCCCCGCACGAGCTTTCCCAGCTTTGGCCGCCTTTTTTGGGATGAGTCCCGGCCACCATTTGAGTGCCGTGATAGGCCAGCGCCTGTTCGGTATGGAACGAACCAGTGTTACCCGTTAGTCCCTGAACAATGATCTTGGTGTCGTTATCGATCAATATAGACATCGGATTATCCTTTCACCGCAGCTACGATTTTTTGGGCAGCGTCGTCCAGATCGTCGGCCGTGATCACGTTCAGACCACTTTCGTTGATGATGGCCTTGCCTTCGTCGACTTTGGTGCCTTCAAGACGCACCACCAAGGGCACGGTCAAACCCACATCCTTGACGGCCTGCACTACGCCCTCGGCGATCACATCACAGCGCATAATACCGCCGAAAATGTTCACCAGAATGCCTTTAACGCTTGGGTCAGACGTGATGATTTTGAACGCTGCGGTTACTTTTCCGGTGGTGGCCCCACCGCCAACATCCAGAAAGTTGGCAGGATTGGCACCATACAGCTTGATGATATCCATCGTTGCCATCGCCAGACCTGCGCCATTGACCATACAGCCAATTTCACCATCCAGCGCGATATAGGCCAGATCGTATTTTGACGCCTCGATTTCCTTTTGGTCTTCTTCGGTCTCGTCGCGCAGCGCCATCATGTCGGGATGGCGAAACAGCGCGTTGTCGTCAAAAGATACTTTGGCATCCAGCACCTGAACATCGTTGCTTTTGGTCACGATCAGCGGATTGATTTCCAGCAGGCTCATGTCTTTTTCGGTAAACGCAGTATAAAGATTCTTAAAAAGTATGATCGCTTGATCGCGTGCGGTTCCATCCAGTTTCAGCGCGTCGGCCAGCGTATCTGCGTCCGAATTGGTACAGCCCGCGCGGGCGCTGATCCCAACCGAATGGATCAACTCTGGAGATTCTTCGGCAACAGCTTCGATGTCCATGCCACCTTCGGTCGAGACAACAAACGAAGTTTTTCCGCGTTCCCGATCAACCAAAATCGACAGATACAGTTCGCGATCAATTTCGGCACCATCTTCGATGTAGATCTGGTTCACCTGTTTGCCTGCAGGACCGGTTTGTTTGGTGACCAGTGTTCTGCCAAGCATTTCAGCTATGTTGGCCAGTGCCTCACCTTGCGAGAACGAGACCCGGACACCGCCCTTGGCGTCTGCGTCCAGCTCTTTGAATGTGCCCTTGCCGCGTCCACCAGCATGAATCTGGCTTTTCACCACCCAGACCGGCCCTGGCAACGAACGAATCGCACCTTGAGCCTGATCCAATGAGGTTATCGCCGCGCCTTCGGCAATCGGCGCGCCAAAATCCTTTAGGATTTGCTTGGCCTGATACTCATGAATGTTCATCTGTGCGTGTCCTCTTGTAAGCCTGTTTCAATTCGTGAATGGCGTTTTCATTAGCGGCGTGTAAGAGCGGTTTTGTATTGGAAAGGGTGCGTGCCGGGGCCTGCATGGCAGGCACCAGACGTTCTTGAATATCTGTTACGACCAGTGCTGATTCTTTGGCCCTGATCAACATTCCAGAGCCTCCTGCGACTGCTAATTTCCTATGATATACTGTACTAAGATGGCAGTTATATGGTATCCCACATACCACAGATGTCAACAAACAAGTTTATTGTTATTGGAAAAGTAACAGTTGACCCAATTTCTGTCAGATGTATGGTATCCCACATATCAGCTGCTAAACAGCACGCCACAGGGGGAGTTCGAATGCCGGTATGTGAGGGTTGGAATTGACGCCTTTTAGCCTGACCTCATTCGTATTGTGCCCCGGGCGGGACCATTTCGCGTATTCCATGATTGGCGAAGTTGGCGGCGTTAGGGGCCTGAGGTTAGGTGATATAACTGAAAAAGAAACAAAAAATTGAAGCTCGGCTTGAGCTTGGTGAGGAAGTAAAATGAAAGCTTTGGACGGTGTAAAGATACTGGATTTCACGCATGTTCAGTCTGGTCCGACTTGTACACAGCTTTTGGCTTGGCTCGGTGCGGATGTCCTTAAGGTCGAGCGTCCAGGTGTAGGCGATGCAACGCGTAAGCAATTGGTGGATGTGCCGGGGGCTGACAGTCTCTATTTCACCATGCTGAACCACAATAAGCGCTCGATTGAACTGAACTCCAAGAACGAAGTCGGCAAAGAAGTGCTGACCCGCCTCATAGAAGAATGCGACGTGCTGGTGGAAAACTTTGCGCCCGGCGCGTTGGATCGAATGGGGTTCTCGTGGGAGCGGATCCAAGAGATCAATCCACGCCTCATCATGGCGTCGGTCAAAGGCTTTGGCCCTGGCCAATACGAAGACTGCAAGGTTTACGAAAACGTAGCGCAATGTGCTGGTGGCGCCGCGTCGACAACCGGTTTCCGCGATGGTCCGCCACTTGTCACGGGGGCTCAGATTGGCGATAGCGGCACCGGATTGCATCTGGCACTTGGCATCGTTACGGCGCTGTATCAGCGTGAAACATCCGGGCGGGGGCAGAAAGTTCTGGCGCCGATGCAAGACGGGGTGATCAACCTCTGTCGGGTTAAGATTCGCGATCAGCAGCGTCTGGACGCCGGCCCTCTTGAGGAATATTCGCAGCACGGCGAAGGGGTGCCGTTTGGCGAAGCCACGCCACGTGCGGGCAATGATTCTGGCGGTGGTCAGCCAGGTCGCATTCTGAAATGCAAAGGCTGGGAAACCGATCCGAACGCATACACTTACTTTATCACGCAGGCCGCCGTTTGGAAAAACGTCTGCGATGTGATCGGTGAGCCGGATTGGAAAGAAAAAGAGGGCTATACCACGCCGCCCGAGCGTCTGGACAAGCTGAACGAGATATTCGCACGTATTGAACAGTGGACAATGACCAAAACCAAATACGAGGTGATGGACATCTGCAACCCGCTGAACATCCCGGTTGGCCCGATCCTGTCGACCAAGGAAATCGTCGAGGACGAAGGTTTGCGGGCAACCGGTACCATCGTTGAAGTCGATCATCCTGAACGCGGGAAATATGTCTCGGTTGGGTGTCCGATCAAGCTATCTGACAGCTCTGTCGAAGTTACACGGTCGCCTTTGCTGGGTGAACACACCACCGAGATCCTGAAAGACGTGCTGGGGTATTCCGGGGACGCTTTGGAGCAAGTCATCGCGTCTGGTGCCGTCGGGAGCGTTAAGTAATGCGTATCGTCGTTATGGGTCAACAGGCATTCGGCAAAGATGCGCTTGCAAAAATCCTTGAAGCAGGGACCGACGAAGTTGTGGCGGTTTATTGCGAGCCGGATCGCGAGGGTAAACCTGTTGATCCGATCAAGGAATTTGCGACGGAACATGGGTTGCCTGTGATGCAGCCCGCCCATTTCAAAGACAAAGGGACGATTGACGAGCTTGCTGCGTTTAAAGCCGACCTGATGGTCATGGCCTTCGTAAACGTGTTCGTGCCCGAAGCGGCGCGAGATACGCCAAAGCAGGGCTCGATCTGTTTCCATCCGTCGCTGTTGCCGTTGCATCGTGGACCATCCGCAGTCAACTGGCCGATCATCATGGGCCGCGAAAAGTCCGGCTTTGTCTGGTTTTACCCTTCGGATGGGCTTGATGAGGGGGATGTTCTTTTGTCGTGGGAGTGTGAAATTACTGCCGATGATACGGTGATCGACCTCTACTTCAAGAAAATCTATCCCTCAGCGGTCGAGTCTGTGCTTGAGGTTTGTGATCTGTTCCGGTCGGGTAACCCGCCGCACATTCATCAGGACGAGTCTCTGGCGACATATGAACGTCGCTGCACCAAGAAACACGCCCATATCGATTGGAACAAACCAGTAGGGCAGGTCTATAACCTGATCCGCGGCACAAATCCGGCACCGGGGGCTTGGACTACCAAGAACGATACAGTCGTGAGCGTTTATGACTGTGTGCGTGTGGATGGCGACGGTATTTCTGGCCGAGTGCGCGAGATTTCAGATGATGGTGTTACAATACAATGTATCGGCGGTCGTATTCTTGTGAAACGCGTCAAGCCGGATGGTGGCGGTAAACAGCTTGCGGCGGATTGGGCAGCGGAAATTGGACTCAAAACCGGCGACAGCCTGGGAAATTAGGAACTGATACATGGCCTATAAGACAGATATCGAGATCGCGCGCGATGCGAACAAATTGCCCATTCAGGAAATTGGTAAGAAACTAGGAATTTCCGATGCTGATTTGGTCCCTTACGGACATGATAAAGCCAAAGTTTCTGCCCGGTTCATTGCCGAACAAAAAGGCAAGAAAGACGGCAAACTGATCTTGGTGACAGCCATCAATCCAACCCCGGCTGGCGAAGGCAAAACCACAACAACGGTTGGTCTGGGCGACGCCCTGAACGCAATCGGTAAAAACGCCACGGTATGTATCCGCGAGGCCTCTCTGGGCCCGTGCTTTGGCATGAAGGGCGGCGCTGCAGGTGGTGGCTATGCGCAGGTTGTGCCGATGGAAGACATGAACCTGCATTTCACCGGTGATTTTCACGCCATCACATCGGCGCATAACCTTTTGTCGGCGATGATCGACAACCATATCTACTGGGGAAATTCGCTGGAAATCGATCAGCGCCGGGTTGTCTGGCGCCGTGTCGTCGACATGAATGACCGGGCCCTTCGTGATATCGTGACCTCGCTGGGTGGCGTTGCAAATGGCTTTCCCCGTCAGGCCGGTTTTGACATCACTGTTGCCTCTGAGGTCATGGCGATCTTGTGTCTGGCGTTGGATATCAAGGATTTGGAAAAACGGCTTGGCGATATTATCGTTGCCTATCGCCGTGATCGCAGCCCGGTTTATTGCCGTGATATCAAGGCCGACGGCGCGATGGCGGTTCTTCTCAAAGACGCTATGCAACCGAACCTGGTTCAATCCCTGGAAAACAATCCAGCCTTTGTTCACGGCGGACCCTTTGCCAATATCGCGCATGGCTGCAACTCGGTCGTTGCAACGACAACTGCGCTGAAACTGGCGGATTTTGTCGTGACCGAAGCGGGCTTTGGTGCTGACCTTGGGGCCGAGAAGTTCATGAATATCAAGTGTCGCAAAGCGGGTATTGCGCCAAGCGTTGTGGTCCTGGTGGCTACTGTTCGGGCGATGAAAATGAACGGTGGCGTCGCCAAAGCCGATCTTGGTGGCGAAAATGTCGAAGCGGTCAAAGCTGGGTGCCCGAACCTTGGTCGCCATATCGAAAACCTGAAAAGCTTTGGCGTTCCGGTTGTCGTTGCGATCAACCATTTCGTGACCGACACAGATGCCGAAGTGCAGGCAGTGAAAGATTACGCAGAATCTCAGGGTTCCGAAGCAATCCTTTCAAAGCATTGGGAATTTGGCTCAAAAGGTGCGGTTGATCTGGCGACACGGGTTGCCGAGATTGCCGAAGCTGATATGGCGAATTTCGCTCCTATCTACCCTTCTGACATGCCGTTGATGGAAAAAATTGAAACCATCGCAAAACGTATCTATCGCGCTGACGAAGTGCTGGCAGATCAGAAAATTCGCAATCAACTGAAGGATTGGCAAGATCAGGGTTACGGTGATCTGCCGATTTGCATGGCGAAAACACAGTATAGTTTCAGCACTGATCCCACTTTGCGTGGCGCTCCGACTGGGCATTCAGTTCCCATTCGCGAAGTTCGCCTTGCCGCTGGTGCAGGGTTTATCGTGGCAATTTGTGGAGAGATCATGACAATGCCCGGCCTGCCGCGCGTGCCGTCTTCTGAAAACATCATGCTTAATGATGCTGGTGAAATCGACGGATTGTTCTGAGGAGAAATTGACATGATCCGCAAAATTCTGGTCCCAGTTCGAGGTGATGGCAAAGGCGACAACGTCTTCGCACATGCCACAGCTTTGGCGCGTCGTTTCAATGCCCATGTTGAGGTGGTTCATTGTCGTCCGCGACCAGAAGATATGCTGCCGTTCGGGGTGCCGATCCCAGCGATGTTGCGTGATCAGCTTCTCAAAAGTACCAGTGCGGTTTCGGATGCCGAAGAGGCTGTGTTGCGTACGGAAATGATGGCCCTATGCGAAAGTTTTCATCTGGAAATGACGGATAGCCCATCCAATGTCACCGCTAGCGCAAGCTTTATCGAACGCGCGGGCCGTCAAGTTGATGTTATTCGTCGCTATGGTCGCCTGTCCGATATTATCGCCGTGGCGAAGCCGGACCGCGATCGTAATCTGGGGGCAAACACGTTGAAATCGGCACTGTTCCACACTGGAAGGTCAGTGTTGATGTGCCCGCAAGCTGACGGCACCCCCCTCGATACATTGGGGCAGAATATTGCGATCGCATGGAACGGATCACTTGAGGCAACGCGCGCGGTCGCAATATCAAGCAACCTGATCCGCCAGGCCAGCAACGTCACGATTCTATGCGAGGCGGATAAACCTAATTCCGCCAGTGCAGCGGAATTGCAGGCCTATCTGACCTCCCATGATATGTCCGCGACAATCAATAGAATCGAAGGCACTGGCTCTGTGGCCAAGCGCCTTTTGGCAACCAGTTCTGATCTTGGGGCCTTGTTGCTTATGGGCGCATATGGCGACAGCCATGAACGCGAAACGATATTTGGCGGCAACACACAATATGTTGTCGATCACGCAGAAAAACCAGTCATGTTGGTTCACTAAAGGGAGGAGCCAAAAGGCCGGTCAAAAGGGAGAGGAGGCCCTACTAGACGAGAGAATATCATAAATCAGCGCAACGTTTTCGCGCAAAAAGTTATCCAATGGGAGGATACTATGACTTTTACCAAACGTGCATTTATCGGACTGGCCGGAGCGGCTGCAATGACGGGACTTATGGTCACGCCTGCCGCAGCTTTTGAACCGACCAAACCAATCGACTTTATCATCATGGCCGGGAAGGGCGGTGGTGCCGACAAAATGGCCCGTCTGATGCAGGCTATTGTCGAAAAAGAAGATCTGTCCAGCCGTCCGTTGGTTCCGACCAACAAATCGGGCGGGTCCGGTGCTGAGGCTCTAATTGCTGCCAAAGGTGCGGCAGATCCGGATCACACGATCATGGTGACGCTGAATTCGTTCTTTACCACACCTCTGCGCCAGCCCGGTCTTGAGATTGACAACATGGCGTTCGCCCCAGTTGGCCGTATGGCCGAGGATACGTTCCTGCTGTGGGTTCACAAAGACAGTGGCATCACGACATTTGAAGGCTTCCTTGAGACAGCCAAGGCTGACGGGAATGCCTGGGTTATGGGCGGCACCGGCAAGAACTCGGAAGACAACATCATCACCGATTTCCTGAACGGTAATTATGGGCTGGATATGAAGTATATCCCCTATAAAGGTGGTGGAGCAGTGGCCAAACAGGTTGCGGGCAAGCAGCTGAATTCTTCGGTCAACAACCCGTCAGAAGCGCTTGGCTTCTATGAAAGCGGCGACATGGTTCCGCTGGTGGCCTTTACTGACGAACGTCTGCCGATGTTCCCGGACGTGCCAACGTTGAAGGAAAAAGGCGGCGATTTCAGCTACTTCATGCAGCGAGCCGTTGTTGGTGCACCTGGCATGTCGGACGAGGCTTTGGCCTATTACACCGACCTGTTCACCAAAGTCTATAATTCTGCCGATTGGCAGGAATACAAGACAAAGAAATCCCTCATGGGAGATTTCATGTCTGGTCAAGAGTTGAAAGACTATTGGGAAGTTCAGATCGCGCGTCACGACGACATCCTGAGAGCCTCCGGCGCGATTAAGTAAGCGCTGGACGAACTAAAAAGTGAGAGGGTTTTTGCGATATGCGTAGGGCCGAATTAATAACTGCAATTATCCTTGGAATCCTCTCACTTGCCTTGATGTGGAAAGCGGGGGAAGCCCCGTCCTGGAACCCCGACATTGCCCGGTTTGACAACATCGGCATGATCGACGGCGAAGGCCCCGGCAGCGGTTTCTGGCCCTTCTGGTTGTCCTTCGCGATGTTTGGCTCTTGCGTCTGGATCTGCATCAACTGGGTGCGCGGTACCTCTGCGCCCTCGCAATCTGAAGAGCCGTTTCTTGACGAATATGGTCAGCGAACTCTGATCACTGTAGGAGGCGGCCTGATCGGCTTTCTTCTGGTGATCTATGTGCTGGGCTTTTACGGCGCGATCCCGCTGTTTCTGATTTACTACATGCGGTTTCTTGGACGCCATTCGTGGTTTGCCACGGCCTGTGTAGCCGGTGGCATGACCGTATTCTGTTTCTTCTTCTTCGATATCGCGATGCGCATTGTTCTGCCCAAAGGTGTTCTGGAACCGTTGTTCATCCCGCTTTACGACATTTTCCTGTGATCGCTTTACGCCCGATACTCAGACCAAAAGGACACTGACCTATGGACGTTCTGCTTTCTCTATACGGCGGCATTCTGATTGCCCTTGAGCCGATTAACCTTGGTTTGGCCATCGTAGGTGTCATCGTTGGTCTGTTTGTTGGCGCGATGCCCGGGCTGGGGTCAGTCAACGGTGTGGCCATCCTGCTGCCGTTCACCTTCATCATTCAAAGTTTCACCGGTGGTGCAACATCGCCGATGATCTTTCTTGCCTCGATCTATTACGGCGCGATGTATGGCGGTGCGATATCGTCGATCACGCTGGGCATACCGGGGGCTTCGACTGCGGTGGCCACAACCTTTGACGGGCGCCCCATGGCGCTTGCGGGCAAGGCCCATGTGGCGCTGGTCGCCGCCGCGATCGCCTCGTTCATCGGTGGTACGTTCTCAAACGTCATGTTCACCGCATTTGCTCCGGCGCTGGCGTCGGTGGCGCTGTCCTTTGGTGATCCCGAAGTGTTTGCGCTGATGTTGCTTGCCTTTGCAACTTTCGTTGGGCTTGGTGGAGATGACATCCCCAAAACCATCTTTTCCATCTGCGTCGGCCTTGTGTTGGCCACTGTTGGATTTGACATTATATCCGGGGAACCACGTCTGATCTTTTTTGACATCACCGGATTTAGTCACGGCATCCGCTTTCTGGTTCTGGCTATTGGTGTCTACGGCATTGGCGAGATGCTTTGGACCATCAATACCAGCCGCTATGGAACGACCATGACCAAGGTTGATGTCAGTTTTGCCAGCATCTTTGAGGCGATCAAAGAGTTCCGCTTTGCCTGGCGCGGTACCATGATCGGCTCGGCGATGGGGTTTTTCGTCGGCATCCTGCCCGCAGCCGGGGCCACGCCGGGATCGCTGATGTCTTATGGCGTAGCCAAGCTGACCTCAAAAGACCCGGACAAATTCGGCAAGGGCGAGATAAACGGTATCGCTGCACCTGAGGCCGCCAATAACTCGGCCTCAACCGGCGCAATGCTGCCGATGATGACGCTAGGGATTCCTGGCTCACCCACCACAGCTGTCTTGTTGGCGGGCATGGTGATTTGGGGTTTGCAACCGGGACCGCTTTTGTTCACCAACCAGCCAGATTTTGTCTGGCCGCTGATCGGGTCGTTCTACATTGCCAACGTCATCGCGGTTCTTGTCAACCTGGCGTTCATCCCGGTGTTCCTGTGGATGCTGCGGATGCCATTCACCATTTTGTCGCCGATGATTTTCATCCTGTCCCTGGTTGGTACCTATGCAGCCTATCTGGACATGTTTGATGTCTCATTAATGGTCATCGTCGGCTTTGCCGCCTTCTTTCTGCGAATTTTGGATTATCCGGTCGCCCCGGCTGTCCTGGCGATCGTGCTTGGCCCAATTGCCGAGCCCAAGCTGCGCCAGTCGCTACTGTTCTCAGATGGCGATTTCAGCATCTTCTTCACCCGTCCGATCGCAGGGCCGATCACGGTTGTCGCGTTGATCCTGATCTTCTTGCCATTGCTGAAGTTCATCAAGGACAAACTCAAAAAGCCCGCCTAGCCTGACCGTTGCGTGCTCAAACGGCGCGCAGCTTCGCCTTAGACCTGCGCCTTGGCAGCTGCCCGCGCATCGGCCACAATCGATGTTGGGTTCAGGCTGCCGATATTACCGCTTTCTTTACCCGCTTTGGGGTCGATCACAGTGTTGACCAGTGTTGGTTTGCCGGAATCCATCGCCTCGGCCACCGCGCGGGTCAATTCGTCCGGAGTATTGGCCGTGATCCCAACGCCGCCAAATGCCTGCATCATCAGATCATAGCGTGCACCTTCTACAAACGACGTGGTTGCAGGATCTTCACCACCTGATCGGTTTACGCCGTCGCCGCGATAAATGCCGTTGTTGTTGAACACCACCACACAGATCGGCAAGTTGTAGCGGCAGATGGTTTCCACCTCCATGCCCGAGAAGCCAAAGGCGCTGTCGCCCTCGACCGCCAGTACCGGTTTGCCGGTTTCAACGGCGGCCGCAATGGCCGACCCCATGCCGATGCCCATGACACCCCAAGTGCCCACATCGAGCCGTTTGCGCGGTTTGTAAATATCGATGATGGATCGCGCAAAATCGAGAGTGTTGGCGCCTTCGTTGACCAGAATGGCATCCGGGCGATCTTTGATGATGTTTTTCAACGCGCCTAAGGCAGCGTTGTAATCCATCGGGTTTGAATTGTTCTGCAAGCGCGATGCCATGCGTTCAACATTACCGACAACCTTGGTGCGTACGGCGCTGGTCCATTCTTCCGGAGCCTTCTGCCAGTCGTCGCCCATGGCGTCGATCAGCGCCGAAGCGACCGACCCGATATCGCCAACCAATGGGGCGGCGATTTCGATGTTACTGTCCATTTCACGCGGTTCAATATCGATCTGTATGAATTTCTTGCTGTGAGGCTCGCCCCACTGTTTGCTCTTGCCGTGGCTAAGCAGCCAGTTCAGACGCGCGCCAACCATCAGTACGACGTCGGATTCCTTCAGTACCATCGAGCGTGCGGCGGAAGCGGACTGAACGTGCGTGTCGGGCAGCAAACCCTTGGCCATCGACATTGGCAAATAAGGGATGCCGGACTTTTCTACCAACTCGCGGACCAAATCGTCAGCCTGTGCATAGGCAGCGCCTTTTCCGAGAATGATCAGCGGTTTCCTGGCGCTTATTAGTACTTCGATAGCGCGTGCGACAGCGTCAGGCGCCGGGATTTGTGCGGGGGCCGGATCAATCACTTTGACAAGAGATTTTTCACCTTCTGCAGCGTCCATGACCTGCCCCAGCAAAGAGCCGGGGATATCAAGATACACACCCCCCGGGCGGCCCGAAACAGCGGCACGAATAGCACGGGCGACGCCGATGCCGATATCTTCGGCGTGAAGGATGCGGAACGCGGCCTTGCACAAAGGTTTGGCGATGGCCAGTTGGTCCATCTCTTCATAATCGCCCTGCATCAGGTCAACGACTTCACGTTCGGATGAACCCGAGATCAGGATCATTGGCCAGCAGTTCGTGGTGGCATGCGCTAGTGCGGTCAGGCCGTTCAGGAAACCCGGGGCCGACACAGTCATGCAGATACCCGGTTTCTTAGTCAGGTATCCGGCAATCGCCGCAGCGTTGCCTGCGTTTTGCTCATGACGAAACGACAGAACCCGGATGCCTTCACCCTGGGCATAGCGGCCAAGATCGGTGATTGGGATGCCCGGAACGTTATAGATCGTGTTCAACCCGTTCAGTTTTAAGGCATCAATCAGCAAATGAAACCCGTCTGTGATCGGGCCTTGGGCTGCTGTGCTTTCTTCCGTCATTATCGTCTCCTGATTGATATGTGCGGTTTACGCTCTATTGGTGCTCTTGTTCCTGTTGAGTTCGAGCTTGTCCCAAGAGCGACGCACATGGTCGTGCAGTCGCATGGTATGTTCGCGTACCAAAAGCGAAGCTTTATCAGCGTTTCGCTCTTCTAGCGCATCAATGATTTCACTATGATCAACGACGGACCGTGTGATCCTGTCATCCTCGCCCATGGCGCGTTTACGCACGGCGTGCATGTGCAGGAATAGCCCGTCAGCCATGGTTTTCAGCAGTGAACATTTCGAAATCTCGAGGATTTTTTGGTGAAAGCGAATGTTGTCTTCGGAATACTCGGGAATCTGAGTATCGGCGCTTGTATCGTTGTATTTGGCGGCGATTTTGCGTAGCGCGGCAATGTCGGAATTGCTGGCGCGTTCAGCCGCCAGCCGTGCTGCCATGCTTTCCAGCGCTGCCCATGCCACGATGATTTCCAGAATTTCGGACAATTCCTTGCGCTGCACAAACACGCCTTTGCGTGGCACAACTGTCAGCAATCCGTCCCGTTCCAGTCGGGCAATCGCGTCGCGCAAAGGGGTGCGCGAAACGCCCAACTGATCAGCAAGCGATCGTTCGTCAAGTCGCAGGTCTGCGTTTTGGCTATAGATATCCATGTCCAGAATAGCGTCTCGCAGCATGTCATAGACGTGCTCTTTGAGCGTGAAGTTCGTGGCAATCGGGCGCAGCTTCATTGTGGCACACAGAATTTAGCGGATGACGTATTGATTCTCATTTATCTGTGGTATCCCATAAACCACAGAATACTCCTGTGCAATAAAATTTTTTTAAGAATATCAGCCAATTTGTGCAGTCCTCATACTAATTTCCTCTACTGGTATCTGGTATCCGAAGATCAAAGTCTCCACTTCGTCTAGGTATACCCCAGACAGTTCGACGGACAAACCCTGCCCGAAAAGATATTAGTATACCAGATTTGCACTGTTCAAGGCGCATTAGGAGCCGCCTCGTTCACGACCTCTGCATTCTGGAGATTGATGCTTGTAGGAGCGTAAACTGGGGGACGAGAACGCGGATATCGCAGAATGGTTGGTGCGGCTCGCCAGCAACCGGCGATTTTGGGGATTTGGGTTATGCTTATTGTATCTTCGCAACGTCAAAGGCTTTGGCTGGAACCACAAACGTGTTTACCGGCCTTCTAAAGAATATGTTGAGATTTAGAGCAATGAAATTGCGTGCAGGCAATTAAAAGAGGTCGTCCCGAAGGACGACCTCTGCCTTAAGCCTTACAGCCCGATAGAGCTCGCAAGCCAACTCAGGACCGAGAGGTCCAGAACAGTCTTGAAGCGGTACACCGCACCGTCTGACTTGCTGGCTTCGAGGACGAAAGTTGCCCGCATTACATCTCGTGACGGGGGGCTCTTACTGTAGCAGCCGCCGTCATTAAGCCAGTTGCCGGAAATTAGTCCATTTACGCATGATGGGCTCCAGCATCCGCTGCTATGACCTGTTTGAGGTAGGAACCCTTAGCGGTTCGCACAAGGGGCGATCCCAGATTTTGCTCATGTATCTGTGCTAGGAAGTGCACATCATTATTGCTGACGTCCCGATTGGTCAGTTGAAAGCTGGTCGCGCCAGAACATTCCGGTGCGTTCATAAACGGCATCAGGGGTCAGCTTGTTAAAAAGCGCTAGCACCTTCTTCCCGACACACACGTTTCCATTGCCATCATCGTAGGCGAGCTGTTCATCGTGCAAATGGAGTAAGTGAGTAGCCGCTTCAAATTGGGACAACATCCACTCAGCAGCGTGTTGCGGCGTCATTTCTTCGGTGGCTTATATACTTCGAGAAGGTGCTCACCAAAAACGCCGTGCTGTGCGGCACCCTGACTTTGTGGTTGCGGTAAAGCTGAACGCTACCGACCAGCTTGATGGTGGGCTGACTGAAGAAGATGCGCTGAGGGTTGTTCCGTAAGGCGGACCTTACCCAGAATTGGATTTACTCTCAATTTCGGTCATTGGTTCTAAGAGTAGCGAATGGCCGGAAACCGCCCAGTCCTGACGGATGAGCCACAAACCCTCTTTTATCAAATCGCTTTAGGCTGGCTCATTGGCGCTGACGTCAGACAGACAAAGTCTCACAGTTGCCTATCTGGAGCCTTTCAACTCTTTAGGGCGGTCCCATGGCCGCCCAGTCGATGCCATCGCCATCGCGGTGTATGCCGTCCCAACCAAAAGGTGCCTTGATGTCGTGCATTTCGGCATATTCTTCACGACGTCGCCACATCTCCTCTTTGGCTTCATCTTCTTGTCTTGCACGCTCGATCTTTAGGAGTTCTGCGAGTTCCACCTCGGTGAATTTTGCAAGTTCTTCAGGCGACAATCCTAAAAATACTATGTCTTCGTGTGTGATCATTCTGGGATCTCCGTTGATTTATCATGTCGGACAATCAGGACATGGGGCCAACGCGTTATCTCCAAAACAAGCTTGAGGTATTATTCACTTTGTTCAGCCACGTAAGGGGTTTCAAACCTGTCTGTTCAGTTTCCGCACAGGTTCTCCCTGAAGATCATCACCAAACAATTGAATGAAATCGTTGACTCTGGGTTGTACTCGTTTCCCAAAACGTATTCTCTATTTGAAACAATTGATTGAGTGCGCAGTTTCGAATGGAAGAACGACACCGAAAGTTGCTTTCCAGATGCTTGTCCATCGATTTGGAGGTGGATCCCAAGAATGCAAAAATTTTTGCGTTCGCTGCGGTGCTGCAAGATGATCGCGTAATCCTGAACTCAAGAAGCAGCTTGCTTGCGCAACACCTCGACCAGCTTGAAGAAGCCATCCCTGACGTTGGGCATCCGATCGGCCACAATTTCCTGCAACACGACATGGAGCACCTCATCGCAGCCAGGTCGCGGTTGTCGAGGATCATGCATGCGCCGATCGACACTCTTTGGCTGAATCCACTCGCATTTCCACGCAACCCTTACCACCATTTGGTGAAACACTATCATGATGGGCGACTGGCTGCGGGTCATGTGAATGATCCCGAACTGGACGCTCGGCTTGTTTTCGAAGTGCTGGCCAACCAGCTCGACGCTTTCCAGGATCTCGCCAAGAGTGAGCCAGATGCGCTTGTGGCGTATCACTACCTAACAACGAGGATGGAGCGCGCCGGTGGGTTCGGTGCTGTTTTCAAATACCTGCGAAATGCTGATTGCCCCTCTCAGGATGAGGCATTCGACGCCATACTGCGGATGCTGGACCGGCGGGCCTGTGATAAACGCATAGAGCAAACACTGGGGCGCCTAGCCAGTCCACACATTGGTTGGCCCATGGCCTATGCCTTGTCATGGATCACAGTGGCCGGAGCGGACTCTGTCATGCCTCCGTGGGTGCGGGCGCAATTCCGGGAAGCCTCGCTCATTGTTCGCCACCTCAGGGAAACATCGTGCAAAGATCCGGGGTGCGCCTGGTGCGCAGAGCAAAATGATCCGGTCAGTGCCCTCAGCAAGTGGTTCGGTTTCGATAACTTCCGGCCACAGCCCGTAGACCCTGATGGTAGACCGCTACAAGAACGCATCGTCCACGAGGCGATGTCCGGTAGCAGCCTCTTGGGCATCCTTCCCACTGGCACTGGGAAATCTCTGTGCTATCAGGTCCCGGCACTCTCCCGCTTTGACAAGATCGGGGCCCTTACCGTTGTTATCTCCCCTTTGGTCGCCCTGATGGAGGATCAGGTGCAGGGTATGGAACGGTTCGGAATTTCCTGTTCAGTGACCATTAACGGGATGATGTCCATGCCCGAACGGCAGGATGCGCTCGACAAGGTCCGTATGGGTGATGCCGGTATCCTCATTATCTCACCTGAGCAGCTTAGAAGCAACTCCATCAGGTCGGTGCTGGCCCAACGCGAAGTTGGCCTCTGGGCCATCGACGAAGCCCACTGTGTCTCGAAGTGGGGCCACGACTTCAGGCCGGACTACCGATATCTCGGTCGTTTCATCAAGGAGTTCTCCGGAGATCAACCGCCGGCACCGATCATCTGCCTGACAGCGACAGCCAAGCCCGAAGTGGTGGCAGACATCATGGAACACTTCCAGTCTCGAGTAGGGGTCGAATTGCTGCCACTTGATGGCGGGTCGTCTCGGACGAACCTGACGTTCGAGGTCCGACCAACGACAAAGAGTAGCAAACTATCCGATGTTCTGGAGGCGATCGAGGAGCTTCTTCCCTCTGACGGTAGATCGGGCTGCGTCGTCTACTGTGCAACACGCAAGGAAACCGAACGCGTCGCGGAATTTCTGAAATCTCAGGGTTTGGATGCCGAGCATTTCCATGCTGGGCTGAGTTCTGACGACAAGCAGGATGTCCAGGAACGTTTCAGGGTGGGAGATCTGCGGGTTATCGCGGCCACAAACGCCTTTGGAATGGGGATCGACAAACCCGACATTCGACTTGTTGTTCATGCTGACATCCCAGGTTCTCTTGAGAACTATCTGCAAGAAGCTGGGCGTGCCGGTCGGGACAGGGAGGATGCAAGCTGCGTATTGCTGTTTGCGGCTGATGATGTCGAACGACAATTCCGACTTTCCGCCAGCTCACGTCTGGCGCGGCACGAGATCGGTGCCATTCTGAAAGCGCTGCGGCGTATCGACGAAAAAACCAAAAAAACCGGCAAGATCGTTGCAACGGCTGGGGAGATCATCCGCTCTGAGAGAGATCTGGAGTTCGAGAGAGACAGTACGACGGATGATACGCGCGTTAAAACTGCCGTCTCCTGGCTTGAGGAAGCAACGCTTGTCTCAAGGGAAGAAAACCGGGTGCAGATCTTCCCGTCGTCACTGAAAATACGAACTCTTGATGAGGCCAAGCAACGCCTTGTAAATGCGGACGTCACGGTGAAACATCGCAAGGAGTTGCTCGCAATTGTAGAGCATTTGATGTCGGTTTCGGCTGATGAGGGTGTCTCTACGGACGAACTCTGCGGTGTTAGTGGGCTTTCACCTGGGGCTTTGACCAAGGCAATGGCCAACCTTGAGTCATTTGGCATCGCCCGCAATGATGTCGCCATGACCGTGTTCATCCATGTTGGGGTGGCAAATGCATCTGCGGTGCGTCTGGCGCAAGCATCCGATCTTGAGGCTAACCTCATCAAGCTGATGCAGGAAATGGCTCCCGACGCTGATGACAAGACACCTACACCCTTAAACCTCTCAGAAACCTGCCAGCATATCAGAGACAAAGGCAATTCTGACGTGCGGCCTGACGTTGTCGACAAATTGGTGCGTGGGATATCCCGAGACGGCAGAGGTCAGGATGGAGGTCGAGGCAATATCAGACTGCGCAAAGTGAGTAGGAATACACTGCGGGTCACTCTGGAGCGGCCCTGGAAGACGATTCATCAGACCGCAGAGCTGAGGTGGCAAGCAGCAAGCTTGCTTCTTACCTACTTGACTGGTCGATTGGACAAGGGCGTGCGTGGGAAAGACCTGCAAGTGGAAACGACCGTTGGAGACCTTCTTGCTCAGCTCACTCAGGATGCACTACTGAAAACGAGCGGTGTTCGAGATATGACCAAGCTCCTGGAGCGGTCTCTTCTTTGGTTACACGAGCAGGGTGTTCTCACACTGGGTAAAGGGATGACAGTCTTCCGTCCTGCCATGACGATATTCCTCGATCCCAAGGGCGGCCAGTTTACCCAATCCGACTTTCTTCCTCTTGATGAGCATTATGCAGAGCAGACACTGCAAACTCACGTCATGGCGACCTACGCCGAGACCGGGTTGGAAACCATGACGGATGCCGCGCGCCTGTCTGAGGACTACTTCCTTCTGAATAAGGACCAGTTCATGAAGCGGTGGATGCCCGGCATGGCGCGCGAGGTCAAAAGACAGACTACCAGCAAATCCTGGAACGCTATCGTCGAGGATTTGGGCAACAAGATTCAGCAGGACATCGTGACCGATGACCGTGATCGCACCAACGTATTGGTTCTGGCTGGTCCCGGATCTGGCAAGACCAGGGTTTTGGTTCATCGTATCGCCTACCTACTGCGGATGAAGCGGGAGGACCCGCGAGGTATTTTGGTGTTGGCCTACAATCGCCATGCTGTGGCGGAGATCCGTTTTAGATTGCGTGCATTGGTTGGTGATGACGCCTTCGGTGTCACCATCTCAACCTGTCACTCCTTGGCGATGAAACTGGTGGGTGCCAGCTTTACCGGGGTCCAGGCCAATACGAACGATTTCGACAACATAATCAATGAGGCCGTCAGCCAACTCAACGCCGAAGGGTTGTCGAAATCTGAGGCAGAGACGCAGCGCGAAAGCCTGATTCAGGGGTATCGCTGGATCCTCGTGGATGAATACCAGGATGTCGGCCCCGAAGAATATGCACTCATTTCCGCTGTCGCTGGGCGCTCCCTTGAGGACGCAGATCTGAAGCTGAGCCTGTTCGCTGTGGGTGATGACGACCAGAATATCTATGCATTCAATGGGGCCTCGATCGATTACATCCGGAGGTTTGAAGAGGACTACAAAGCTAAACCGGCTTTCCTGATCGAAAACTACCGATCGACTGCCAACATTATCGAAACCGCCAACCAGGTTATCTCAAAAGCTCCTGATCGCATGAAGATCGACCATGAAATCAGGATTAACTCAAGTCGGGTGGCAACGCCTCATGGGGGGCGGTTGGAGAAGGCCGATACTGTTGCCCAGGGGCGTGTTCAACTACTCGATGTTCCGCCCGGCGAAATTCCACAAGGGGTTGCCGCAGTAGATGAACTTATCCGCCTTTCCAGTTTGGATCCAAACTGGAACTGGGCCCGCGCCGCGGTGATTTCTCGTGATTGGAAAGGATTGGGTGCGGTTCGTTCATATGCTGAAAAGAAGGGGATGAAGGTTGAAATGGCCAACGAGAATCTCCCCAATATTTGGAGGCTTCGGGAGACTCAAAAGCTCATATTAGGGCTGCGTCTGAAACAGGGTGAACTGCTGGGGATCCGGGATATCCTGACGGTCCTTAATGGGCAGCCTCGCAATAAGTGGGTGGATCTATTGGTTGAGGGAATCGCTGAGCTGGCGCGGGAACTCAAGACCAAGACCATGCCTGTCCCCGATATTATCGAATGGATTGCGGAATGGTCCAGAGACACGCGTGGCGAACAACGAGGACTCCTGTTACTCACCGCGCACCGTGCCAAGGGACTTGAGTTCGATCACGTGGTTATTCTGAACGGAGGCTGGGATCGCGCGTCTCCAAATGAAGATAGAGACGCGCCTCGGCGCCTGTTTTACGTGGCCATGACCCGGGCTCGTCAAAGCTTGACCGCTATAACCTGCCAAGAGCACCCGCTCCTGAAGGTCGGGTCGAATTCCGTACTACACCGGCGAGTGGCTCCGGATCTTGGTGAGAACAAGCCGACGCGCGACATCTATCAAATGCCGAGCTTGGAATTGTCCGACCTCTCTTTTGCCGGGCGACAGCGTGACAGCCACGAAGTCCATGCCGCAGTGCGCGCTGCCGACGTCGGCGATGTACTTTCACTGGAATTCAGAGATCCACACTGGGTGCTCATAGATGAGGGGAAGCGAATTATGGGGCGCATGGCGAAAGCTTGGCGACCTCCTGAGCGATATGGCCTTGCATCAGGTCATGTCGGGGCGATCATCAACTGGCACAAGGCGGACAATGGGGAAGACTACATCCAGTATCTTAAGCGCGACAGCTGGGAGACGGTGCTTCCTGAGTTGTGCTTCCAGCCGAAGGAGGCTGAGGTATCATGCGTTTCACAGGCGATCAAAACCACCGAGGCTTCCTCGCTTGAGGTTGAAAGTGATGATACTCCCAAAAATGCAGGAGGCGATGCTGAAGGAGCCTCTGAGGAAGGCAGGGCATTGGAGTTGCAGCCAGAGAACGGAACAGAATTGGATGGCCTGAGTGCGATCATGCAAGATGCCGTTTCTCGAACTAAGACTTGGGATGAACTGATCAAAGTGCTGAAAAAGAACAAGATCAAACTGACTCCCAAAGGTGGGGGGCTGATGGTCGGGAATGCGGAGACCGACTTGGAATTCTGCAAACTCTCTGCGATCAAGTTTCGCTACATCAACCTTATTCGCCACTACGGTGAGGGCTTCCCTGAGCACCCGCATACATGGCTCGTCGAGCGTGCATTGAATGATGACTACGTTCCCAAAGGGCCTGAGCTGTCTAAAAAGGCCAAGAGCAGGAAGAAGAAGTCGTCAGGGAGCGACGACTTCGACTTGATTGAAGACTGAATTCGGATGTTGATTTGAGGCGGTCGTCATCCGGCTGCTCAAGAGTGGAACAGGTCAACAACCCCGGGGTAGTCAGACTTATTGGGCAGCACAACGTCTATGGAGATAGTCGCACTCATTGGCAGACAACGGGAGCTCAGTGCTGAACTCAGGCGGCGAGATTGGCGATCACATCGAACTGACAGATCGCACAAGCAAAGGGCGCTCGGGGCGCATTATCCCGATGAACCGTGATCTGCAGAAAGCGCTTGAATCGTTGAGGTCTGTTTGTTCGGCACGACCAGCGCGGCGTGATGTGGCACCATTTCCCGAACGCGCGTTCATCTGCACAGAAAGAAGCGACAGTACGGCAGCACAGGTCATCGTGAATATGTTTCACCACTGGTATCGTGACCTTGGTTTTGTCGGTGCAAGTTCACACAGCGGTCGACGGACGTTCATTACCAACGCAGCAAAGAAAGTTGTTCAGGCTGGTGGTTCGCTGCGAGATGTACAGGAGCTAGCGGGACATTCATGCTTATCAATGACCCAGCGGTACATAGAAAGCGACAACATGGTGAAACGCAAGCTGGTCGACATGATTTAATTTCTTTAGCGACTATCCTTGTTCTTTCGGTCGTGAGCGCACTATTGGTGTTAAGGAAATTCTGGACTCGCACCTAAGTTGCGCGGGCGGATTGATAAAAGTGAGGTTTAATTTTGTCTACCTGCCCGGGAAGGAAATGGGTTCGTCGGTGTGGAATGAAAAACACTATTCTGAGGAGACTGTGTTTTTTTGGATCCCCAGAAAATCACGATCTGAAGGTCGCGTGATTTTGGCATGCAACCTTGTGAGGAAACGATCAGGCTGGTCGCCCTCAAGTTCTTCCGCCAATGCTAACGCG
>PIVL01000325.1 GCA_003354145.1 Paracoccaceae bacterium | reverse complement strand
CCCTACCCCGCGACCTTCTCTTCTATCTCAGCCGCCAGTGCCTCAGCCCGCGCGGCCAGTTCGGCAAGCGTTTCGGTCACGGCGTCAGGCACTACCGGCACTTCAATCCGGTCGGGTTCTGGCGCAGGCGCGCCGCGCAATTGCTCAAGCTCGGCCTCGCGTTCGCTCAATTTTGCCTCGACCACTTTGATCTTATCCTCGACCGCAGCCGTTTTGTCGGCCAGCAACAGGCCCGACATCAATAGCATTCGGGCCTCGGGCATCCGGCCGATCTGGTCTGATAACACTTGTGATTCATCGTCCAGCATCTTGGCGGCGGCGTGCAGATAGCTTTCCTCGCCTTCCTGACAGGAGACATCAAAACCACGTCCGCCGATTTTTATGGTCACTTCGGGCATTACATTTCCTCTCCTTCAGTCAGATTGGCGGCGTTGGCAAGCAGGGGTTCAAGTTTACTCAAAATGGCGCTGGCTTCGGCAGTGTCCGTTGCTCGCGAGGCGCGCAGCCCTTCAAGCTCGGCCAGCATCGCTTTGTTGATCAATTCGGGCTCTCCTACCCCCTGCTCATTGGCACCGCGCAGGGACGCATTGCTTTCGCGTAGCTGATTATTCGACTGGCGCAAGCGCTGCACATCCATATCGAGACGGGCCATCGCCTCGCTTTGGGTCGTCAAATCCGAACGCAATTTCTGTGACACTGCGGACTTGGCCAGTTCGGCCGTCAGCGCCTCGATCTCTTTGTCATGTTTGCCGCGGATCGATTTCAATCGTTCCTCAAGCTGCGCATTGGCCAGCTTTTCCTCTTCCAGTGCAGTCACGACATCCGGGCCAGCCTCGGCGGATTCTGGCGCGCTATTTGCCAGCGTTTCCAGCCCGGTACCGATCCGTTCCATCGCAGCCGCTAGCCGACCCTGCAATTCGTCAATCTGGCTCATGCCTCACCCTTCCGCATCCGTTTTCCCTGCCTGTGACCGTTTTTCCTGTCCACTTTTACGCGAATCAGCATTTGGTTAATTTCACTATAGACTATACCGACCGCGCTTAAAATTCCCCTCCTTTGGTTTCAAGCACTTGGACGCCTGTCCTGATGTGATACCCAAAGGGCCTGTTGGGTATGGCTTGATCTTTGAGGTGCGGCTGATATTGAGCGTCTGAAACGACCCCAACCGTCAAAGGATACCTACCGTGGACCTGACTGCATTGCGCAAAACCAACCCTGATCACTGGGCCAAAGCATCGGCCATTCGTGCCCTGACGCTTGACGCCATTCACGCCGCCAATTCCGGGCATTCAGGAATGCCGATGGGTATGGCCGATGTTGCGACGGTCTTGTTTGAAAAACATCTGAAATTTGATGCCTCAACGCCAAACTGGCCCGACCGCGATCGGTTCATCCTGTCTGCGGGGCATGGGTCAATGCTGCTGTATTCACTGCTGCATCTGACCGGCTACGCCGACATGACGATCGAGCAGATCAAGAACTTCCGCCAATGGGGCGCGATCACTGCAGGCCATCCTGAATTTGGTCATGCGGCTGGTGTCGAGACCACTACCGGCCCATTGGGTCAGGGCGTTGCCAACGCCGTCGGCTTTGCAATGGCCGAAGAAATTCAGCGCGCGCGCTATGGCAAAAAGGTTGTTGATCACAGCACCTATGTGATCGCAGGCGATGGCTGCCTGATGGAAGGCATCAGCCACGAAGCGATTGCACTGGCCGGCCGCCATGAACTTAGCAAACTGACGCTTCTGTGGGACAACAACAACATCACCATCGACGGCACGGTCGACATCACAGACCGCACCGATCAGGTCCTGCGTTTCCGCGCCGCCGGTTGGCGAGTGATTGAGATTGATGGCCATGATCCGGTAGCAATTGACGAGGCATTGTCTCAGGCCAACCGCGGCAAAAAGCCAACGATGATCGCCTGCAAAACCCATATTGCCCTTGGTTCATCTGCACAGGACACCTCAAAAGGTCATGGCGCGTTAACTGATCCAAAGCTGATCGCCGACACCAAAGCCGCCTATGGCTGGACCAGTGGCCCATTTGAGGTTCCCGCCGACATCAAATCCGGTTGGGAAGCGATCGGCGCACGCGGCATTCCGGCCCGCACCGATTGGGAATCCCGTTTCGCGTCAATTTCAGAGCGCAAGCAAGGCGAATTCAACCGTGCCTACGCGCTTGAGGCTCCTAAACGACTGTCTGGCGCAATCCGCGGGCTCAAGAAACAGCTTTCTGAAGAGGCGCCAAAACACGCCACTCGCAAAAGTTCGGAACTGGTGCTTGGAGTGATTAACCCGGTTATGGGTGAAACCGTTGGCGGTTCGGCCGACCTGACTGGTTCAAACAATACCCGCACCGATGATCTAGGCGTCTTCATGCCTGAAAATCGCGGCGGTCGCTATGTGCACTACGGCATCCGCGAACTCGGCATGGCCGCCGCAATGAACGGCATGGTGTTGCATGGCGGTATCCGCGCCTATGGCGGCACATTCATGTGTTTCACCGACTATGCCCGTCCGGCCATGCGGTTAGCGGCATTGATGAAGATACCTACTGTTTTTGTGATGACCCATGACAGCATCGGTCTGGGCGAAGACGGCCCAACACATCAGCCGGTTGAACATCTGGCAATCTCGCGCGCCACGCCAAACACCTATGTGTTCCGGCCTGCTGACGGGGTAGAAACCGCCGAAAGCTGGGAAATTGCGCTGACGTCGAAAACCACGCCGTCGGTTATGGCGCTGACCCGTCAGGGTTTGCCAACGTTGCGTACCGAACATAAGACCCGCAATCTGACGGCACAGGGCGCTTATGTACTGGCCGACGCAACCGGCAAGCGTCAGGTTATCCTGATCGCCACCGGGTCCGAGGTGTCCATCGCAATGGAGGCCCGTGCGATGCTTGAAGCCGAAGGCATCGGCACCCGCGTTGTATCCATGCCGTGTATGGAGCTGTTTGCCGAACAGGATGAATCCTATCGCCGCAAAGTGCTGCCCGCAGGTGCCGTGCGCATCGGCATCGAGGCCGCAGTGCGTCAGGGTTGGGATCAATGGCTGCTGGGCGAGCGGGCGCGGCACAAAAAGGCCGGGTTCATTGGAATGACCGATTTTGGCGCCTCTGCCCCGGCAGAAGAGCTTTATGAAAAGTTCGGCATTACTGCTGACGCAACTGTGGCAATGGCCAAAGACCTGCTGAGCGACTAACCCCCCGCAAACCGCGAAAAAACCATAATTATAGCGCCCGAACTACTTAGTTGTCCGGGCGCTAATACATTTAAAAACCAAGCCGTTACAGACCATCATTAGCGTTCTGTAAAAACTTCCCAGACCGGCGTTATGATATAGACGACAAACGGGATCAGCGCCAATCCCAGCGCCACACCAAACACACCGTCTAGTGCTGCCGTAACTGTCCACTCGGTTGCTGCCTGAATACCTGCGGGCACCAAATGCGCAACCACTCCAGCCCAGTCATGGATATGATGGCTAAGCCAGCCAAAGCCCAACTCTTTCATCCCATGCAGAACAATAGAGCCCCCGACCCACAACATCGCCGCAGTCCCAACAATCAACAACAGCGTCAGAAATCGCGGCATTCCGCGCACCACAGCCCGTCCCAGCCTGCGCGTCACCGCAAAACGGGCGTTTTGCGCCGCGAAAAGCCCCACATCATCGGCCTTAACAATCAGCGCAACACTGCCGTAAACCGCCACCGTGATCCCAATGCCGACCAATGCCAGCGTCGCAGCCTCCATCCAGATATTGGTGTCGGGAATAGCTGCCAACGTAATAGTCATGATCTCAGCGGACAGGATAAAGTCGGTCTTGATCGCACCTGCTGCCTTTTTCTCTTCTAGCACGGCCAGATCACCAGTCATTTCGACCTCTTGCTTTGCCGCATGCGGCAAGAACAGATGCGCGATCTTTTCGGCTCCTTCGAAACACAAATAGGCACCGCCCAGCATCAACAGAGGCGATATCAGCCATGGCGCAAAATTCGCCAACAACAGGCCCACCGGCAACAAATAAACAAGCTTGTTGCGAAACGATCCTTTGGCGATCCGCCAGATGATCGGCAATTCCCGTTCGGCAGCAAACCCATGCACATATTTAGGCGTCACCGCAGCATCATCAATCACGGCACCTGCCGCCTTGGTCCCCGCCTTGACAGCCTGCGCCGCAACATCGTCCACCGAAGTCGCCGCGATTTTGGCAATGCCAGCCACATCATCCAACAACGCCAATAGACCGCTCATGCAACACCCATTTTGTTCAGTTCGCCTAAACGACACCCTATCTTAACAACCGCTAGGGGCAAGCGTTAGCGCAATCAGTCCAAGTTTGCGCTAACAGACCGAAATTACTGCACTTTTCCCCT
The DNA here is from genome assembly GCA_003354145.1 of Paracoccaceae bacterium. Classification (GTDB taxonomy): domain Bacteria; phylum Pseudomonadota; class Alphaproteobacteria; order Rhodobacterales; family Rhodobacteraceae; genus NORP181. Next base: position 640 of record PIVL01000325.1, on the reverse strand, counting down.
TTTGAAATAGGGTCACCGCAGCTATATGCCTCTCAACACCACAACTTTTCGGAGTCGCTGCAATGACAATAAACGTTGGTATCAACGGATTTGGCCGGATCGGCCGCTGCACCCTGTCCCATATTGCGGCCAGCGGGCGCAACGACATTAAAGTCGTCAAAGCGAACGCCACCGGACCACTTGAAACAGCGGCGCATTTGTTACGCTATGACAGCATCCATGGCCGCTTTGGCAACGAAATACGCATCAACGAAAATGCCCTTGATCTGGGGCGCGGCCCAATTGAAATGTTCTCGACTTATAACCCGGCTGAACTGGACTGGTCTGGCTGTGATGTGGTTCTGGAATGTACCGGCCAATTCAATGACGGTAACAAAGCCAGCGTTCATCTGGATCAAGGTGCCGGATCGGTATTGATCTCAGCCCCCGCCAAAAATGTCGACAAAACCATCGTCTTTGGCGTCAATGACGACAAGCTGATAGCCGAGGACCGGATGGTATCCAACGGCTCTTGCACTACAAATTGCCTGGCACCGTTGGCCAAAGTCCTGGACGAAGCCTTTGGGATCGAACATGGCCTGATGACCACGATCCATTCTTATACCGGCGATCAGCCGACGCTGGATCGCCGCCATGATGA
>PIVL01000038.1 GCA_003354145.1 Paracoccaceae bacterium | reverse complement strand
AGGCTTGGGTCTGACGCCAGCTTTTGCCGCTCACGCAGTGTTAACCAACCATAGACAGGTGCAGTGACAATGAGCGTGGCTATTGCCCATCTTGCAGAATTGCCCCGCCAGCGTGTCAGGTCGTCTTCGATCACCCAATCAATCAGGTAATGAAGCAACACGACCAGATAGCTCGCGCCAAAAATCAAAGTGCCAAACACCAGTGCATAGACAAAGAAATCCCGTGCGGTGACCACAGCCTGTGGGCGAGGCACCGGCGGGACGAACTCAGTCTCGGACCAAGCCGACAATGCCTCGTCAATTTCCGAAGGTGACCATCCTGCGGTGTTCAGAACGGTTTCGATGTCTGGGCGAGGCCTGCCAGCCGCTAACGCATCACGCACAAATTCGCGTAGGTCTTGTTTGCTCGACATGATCTAACCTTTTCGTTTCGCCCTAAAAAACTCTTTGAGTAAGGATTCGGCCTCGGCTGCGCCAATCCCATCATAAATATCTGGCACATGGTGGGCTTGCGGGTGTGAAAATACCTGCGCGCCATGTGCGACGCCACCAGATTTAGGGTCCGACGCTGCATAATACAACCGTGAGATGCGCGCGGCGGCGATTGCCGCGGCGCACATGGCACAGGGTTCCAGCGTGACGTAAAGGTCGTATCCGGTAAGGCGTTCAGAACCGGCAGCCGCACAAGCGGCCCGGATCGCCAGAATTTCGGCATGAGCCGTGGGGTCGTTCATCGCGCGGGTACGGTTCCCCGCCGGGAACATTTGACCATCGGGCGCAACAAGAACCGCACCAACAGGAACTTCGCCACGCTGGGCCGCTGCGCGTGCCTCAGCCAAGGCCTGATCCATATGCGATTTGAACACCATTGCGCCAAGGTGCCCAACAACACGCCCTTTCGCAAGTGGCGCTGATGGGGTAAGCGCGTGGCTATGAGCAATACCCCTCCTCCAGGCGACCGGATCGCCAAGGTTCTGTCTCGCGCAGGCGTTGCATCGCGGCGCGAAGCGGAACGGATGATCGAGGCCGGGCGCGTCAGCGTCAATGGCAACAAAATCGACAGCCCGGCGCTGAACGTGACCGACAAGGACAAGATCAGCGTTGATGGCAAGCCAATCAAAGAGGCAGAGCCAGCAAGGTTGTGGCTGTATCACAAGCCGCCAGGACTGGTGACAACCAACAGTGACGAAAAGGGCCGCAAGACGATTTTTGATGGGCTGCCCGAGGACATGCCAAGGGTGATGACAGTTGGACGGCTTGATCTGAACTCAGAAGGTTTGTTGCTGCTGACCAACGATGGCGGCATCAAACGCAAGCTGGAATTGCCCAGCACGGGTTGGCTACGCAAGTATCGCGTGCGAATCAATGGGCGGCCAAAACCTGAGAGCTTTGAGCCGCTGCGCAAAGGGCTTGTGGTTGATGGGCAACGCTATCAACCGATGACCGTGTCATTGGATCGGCAACAAGGTGCCAATGCCTGGCTGACCATTGGGTTGCGCGAAGGCAAGAACCGGGAAATCCGCAAAGCGATCGAAGATATTGGTTTTACCGTGAACCGGCTGATCCGGGTGTCTTATGGTCCATTTCAATTAGGCACGCTGAAGGCAGGAGCGGTTGAGGAATTGCGGCGCCGCGTTGTGCGCGATCAGTTGGGTCTGGATGCAGAACCGCAAGAGCAGAAACCTGCTAAACCACAGCGTCGGCGACCAACAAAACCACCAGGCGCGGGCAACCGCCGCAAGGATGGACCAAAGATGAGCGGCAAGCGACGCGGTTCCCCCTAGCCAGACAGCAGTGCATCGCCTAGATTTCATACATACCAGAGCGTTAGAGGTCAGCATGTCACAAACCGGAATCCAAAAAGCCGCCTATGTGGCGCTGATCGTGCTGATGTTTGGGGTGAGCACGGGGCTTCTTGGGGGATTGTAGGACATGGCCAAACGCTATGGCGGTAAATTCAGTCCCGATGAGGATTACAGCGCCCCCTCTGAACCAGAATCATTTGACGCAGCGCGCGTTGATCCGGTCGGAATACGGGCGAATGTTCTGTTTGTTCCGGCCATCCCGCTTGTGTTCTTTGCATTTAACGATGGGGCAATTGGCCTGACACTGGCGTTGATTGCGGGTGGAACACTGACATTGGCTGCTTGGATGCTACGTCAGGGATTGCGCGCCGAGGCGGCATATCAGGCCCGCAAAGTTGCACGACGCCCGGCATTTCCACGCAAGATGGCGGCAAGTCTGCTAACCGGGATCGGCGTGGCAATCGCTGCGTTCAAAACCGAAATGTCGGCGGTAGAATTCGTGTCAGAACCGAGTCTGGTTGCGCCTGTGTTATACGGCGTCATAGCAACGGTCCTGCATGGCGTTGCCTTTGGCATCGATCCGCTGAAAGACAAAGGCATGGAAGGTGTGGACACTTTTCAGCAAAACCGCGTGGCGCGCGCTGTGACCGAAGGTGAGGCCTATCTGACCGCTATGACCGATGCCATCCTGCGCGCCGGGGATCGCCAGATCGAGACACGGGTTGAACGGTTTCAAACCACCGCACGCACCCTGTTTCGCACCGTCGAAGAAGACCCGCGCGACCTGACCGGTGCCCGAAAGTATCTGACGATTTATCTGATGGGGGCACGGGACGCGACGATCAAGTTTGCTGATCTTTATTCGCGAGGCCCTGATGAGCAGGCGCGCACAGACTATCTGGCCCTTTTGGATGATCTTGAAGTGAATTTTGCCGCCCGGACCAAAAAAATGTTGCTGGATGACCGCAGCGACCTGAACATTGAAATCGACGTGCTTCGCGAACGGCTGCAACGCGAAGGCGTACGCTCAAAGTGATGCACCAGCCCCCTAAAGTAAGGAACCAGTATTATGTCTGACAGTATCAAGCAAAAGGCTGAAGCCGCGACTGCCGCCGTTCTGGAAGCCAGCGCCGTTGTGCTGCCCGAACCCGGCACCGAAATTGTCCCGCTGAAAGAAGCAGACGCGCCTGTCAGCGCCGAAATCCGCAAACGTATGGACGAGATTGACATGACCAGCACCGGGTCAATAGTGTCGTTCGGGTCTGGCGCACAGGTGGAATTGCAGGCGATTTCGCAGGCCATGCTGGCAGATGTACGTAACAAACAGGTTGGCCCTGCGGGTGACAGTCTACGCGATATTGTCACCACTATCCGGGGTTTTTCGGTCAGTGAACTTGACGTTCGGCGAAAACAAAGCTGGTGGGAAAAGCTGCTTGGCAAAGCGGCACCTTTTGCTCAGTTCACTGCGCGGTATGAGACTGTGCAGGACCAGATCGACAAGGTGACGGATGATCTATTGGGTCATGAGCATACGCTTCTTAAGGACATAAAATCATTGGATATGCTTTATGAAAAGACGCTGGAGTTTTATGACGAACTGGCGCTTTACATCGCTGCCGGGGCCGAAAAGATTGAAGAAATCGACGCCACTGGCACACCGACCAAAGAGGCGGAGGTTAAGGCCGCCGCTGAAGACGACAAAGTAATCAGGGCCCAGGAATTGCGCGACCTGCGCGCCGCACGCGATGATCTGGAGCGTCGGGTGCACGACCTGAAGCTGACGCGACAGGTGACCATGCAATCGTTGCCGTCAATACGGCTGGTTCAGGAAAACGACAAATCTCTGGTGACCAAGATCAACTCGACGCTCGTTAACACCGTGCCGCTTTGGGAAACGCAACTGGCGCAGGCCGTTACCATTCAACGCAGCGCCGAGGCAGCAGCTGCGGTGCATGAGGCCAATGACCTGACCAACGAGCTTTTGACCTCGAACGCGGCCAATCTGCGTCAAAGCAACAAGATGATCCGTCAAGAGATGGAGCGCGGTGTGTTTGACATCGAGGCTGTGAAACAGGCCAATGCCGACCTGATCGGCACCATTCAGGAAAGTTTGCAAATTGCCGATGATGGCAAGGCCAACCGTGCCGCCGCCGAAGTCGAGTTGAAAAAGATGGAAACCGAATTGCGCGACACTCTTGCCTCGGCCAAAGCACGAGCCGATAAAACCGGTGATGCGGCTGGCGCTGCTGTGCCATCTTAAGGACGTATTAATGCAGGCAAAGGAAACATTGTGCGGCGGGCTGATACTAATTTCGGCTTTGGCACTGGCCAGTTGTGACACGGCCGAGACGGTTCCTGTAGCCAGTCCAGTTGCCGCACCCACGGCCCCTTCTACGCCATCAGCCCAAAGTCAGAGCCTTGCAAGCTATTACTCTGTGGTTCAGAATAACCTATTGACCCATGGATTATTGCGCACTGATGGCGGTGGCCCGGACACGCCATTTACCCCGGATACCTTGGCCAAAAATTTCGAACAGATCGCGTTTTTCAGTGAATATACACGCGGCACACTGACTCCTGGCTCGGGTGGCAGCGAACGGCTGAGCCGATGGGGCGGACCGGTGCGCATTGGCACCGAATTTGGTGCCAGCGTTCCAGCCGAACAGCGTGCTCGCGACGCGGCCAGTATCAAGAATTACACCAACAGGCTGGCGCGGGTCAGCGGCCATCCGATCAGCAACGCCACCCGTAACGCCAATTTTCACGTCTTTGTCGCAGGTGAAGACGACCGCGCCTTTATCGAAACACGGCTAAAGCAGCTGGTCCCGACCATCAGCCAGAGCGAGCTTGATTTGTTTCACAACTTGCCCCGGTCGATTTATTGTCTTGTGGTTGCTGTGTCCGGCAGTGGCTCGCCCAATAATTACACCCGCGCAGTGGCCTTGATCCGGGCCGAACACCCCGATCTGGTACGCCTGTCCTGCATCCACGAAGAGATTGCCCAGGGGTTGGGCCTGCCCAATGACAGCCCCTCGGCACGGCCTTCGATCTTCAATGACGACGACGAATTTGCATTACTGACCAACCACGACGAGCTTTTGCTGAAAATGCTGTATGATCCGCGATTGCAACAAGGCATGACCGCAGATCAAGCCCGCCCGGTGGTCCGCATCATTGCGCGCGAATTACTGGGGCAGGATCTCTGATCTGCGCCCTACTGACATCTAATAAGTAAGGAATTGATTTCATGGGTATATTCGACTTTCTAACCGGCGAATTCATCGACGTCATTCACTGGGTGGACGACACCCGCGACACCATGGTCTGGCGCTTTGAACGCGAGGGCCACGAGATCAAATATGGCGCCAAGCTGACAGTGCGCGAAGGGCAAGCGGCCGTGTTCATCCACGAGGGACAACTGGCTGATGTGTTCACCCCGGGCCTTTACATGCTTGAGACCAACAACATGCCGATCATGACGACCCTGAACCACTGGGATCATGGCTTTCAAAGCCCGTTCAAATCGGAAATCTACTTCGTCAACACAACCCGCTTCAACAACCTCAAATGGGGCACCAAGAACCCGATCATCTGTCGTGACCCCGAATTCGGCCCCGTACGCATCCGCGCCTATGGCACCTATTCGGTAAGGGTTACAGACGCGGCACGGTTCCTCACCGAAATCGTTGGCACCGATGGCGAATTCACCATGGACGAAATCAGTTTTCAGGTGCGCAACATCATCGTTCAGGAATTCTCGCGCGTGATTGCTTCGTCCGGTATTCCGGTGCTTGACATGGCCGCAAACACCGCCGATCTGGGCAAGCTGATCGCTAGCGAAATCGCCCCGACGCTTGAAAGTTATGGCCTTGCTATCCCTGAGCTTTACATCGAAAACATCTCACTTCCGCCAGCCGTTGAGGCCGCAATGGACAAACGCACATCAATGGGGCTGGTTGGCGATCTGAACGCCTTTTCCCAATATTCTGCAGCCGAGGCGATGACCACAGCCGCCAGCAACCCCTCTGGCGGTGGCATGGCCGCCGGGCTGGGTGCTGGTATGGGCATGGCGATGATGAACCAGGGTCCGTGGGGTGCAGCCCCAGCGCGCGCCGCTGCGGCCGCGGCACCACCGCCGCCACCAGTGGAACATGTCTGGCACTTGGCCGAAAACGGCGCCACAAAAGGCCCGTACTCCAAAGCCGCGCTTGGGCGCATGGCCACCGAGGGCACTCTCACACGCAAAACTCATGTCTGGACCGCCGGTCAGGATGGCTGGAAATTGGCCGAGGACGTGCAGGAACTGGCACAGCTTTTCACCATCTTGCCACCACCCCCACCGGCGTCCTGAATTAGCTAATTTCAGTTTGGTAAAAAATATCCCCGCCGGAGGCAAAAAAACCTATGTCCGACGCCGCCCCACCCACCGCGCCGCAAGAACACCGCTATCCCTGTGAACAATGTGGTTCCGACTATCGCTTTGCCCCCGGCGAGGGTGCGCTGATCTGTGACCATTGCGGTCACCGGGAAAACATCAGCGCCGGTCCCTGGGGACGTGCAACCCTGAAAGAGCTGGATTTTGACGCTGCGGTCGCCAGCAAACTGCCCGAAACCGAGATCGAAGAACTGCGGGTTCTGACCTGCCCCAATTGCGCCGCCGAGATTGAATTTGATCCAGACACCCATGCCGCCGAATGTCCGTTTTGCGCAACACCGGTGGTCACCGATACGGGTAGGCATCGCTATATCAAACCGCGTGGTGTGTTGCCTTTTGCACTGGACGAACGCACCGCCCACAAAGCTATGTCCGACTGGCTGGGCAAATTGTGGTTCGCTCCTAACGGACTGACCGAATATGCACGTAAAGGTCGGAAAATGCAGGGTATTTATGCGCCCTACTGGACCTACGACGCGGATACAAAATCCAGTTATCACGGCGAACACGGTACGGTTTATTATGAAACCCGCACCGTCACTCGGAATGGCAAAACCTCGATAGAGCAGGTGCCAAAGGTCCGCTGGCGACCTGCCTCGGGACGGGTTGCACGGTTCTTTGACGATGTTCTGGTGCTGGCCTCGCGCAGCCTGCCCAAAAAGTACACCGATGGCTTAAGCCCGTGGGACTTGTCCGCGCTTGAGCCTTATCAGCCCCAATATCTCGCCGGACTGCGGGCCGAAGGCTACACGGTTGAGCTTGGCGAAGGATACAAAGAGGCCAGCCAACATATGGCAAATGTGATCGAGCGCGATGTGCGCTTTGACATTGGCGGAGACCGCCAGCGCATTCACAATATCGACACCAGTATTTCGGATGTCACATTCAAACATATCCTGCTGCCGGTCTGGCTGGCGGCATATAAATATCGCGGCACGACCTACCGCTTTGTCGTCAACGGGCAATCTGGCCGCGTACAGGGCGAACGCCCCTGGTCCGCCATCAAGATTACCATCGCTGTGACCTTGGGCCTGTTGGTTGCGGCAGGCGTTGGCTATCTCATTGCAATAAATCAGTAACGCAGGCATTCCGACCAGGCACACTACCGCGAAGGGTAAACAACATGACCGTATCCGCAACCGATCTGGACGCTTTGTTTGCCGCTCGCTATTCCTGCCGCGGCTATAAGTCTGTTCCGGTGCCCAAAGAGGACATCAAGCAAATCGTATCAATCGCCCGCCGGGTGCCGTCATGGTGCAACGCGCAGCCCTGGCAACTGCACATCACCAGCGGCGCGGAAACAGATCGCTTTCGCGAGGCCCTTCAGGACGAAGTTGCAACGGGCACCCCTGCCCCCGACCTACCCCATCCATCTGGCTATTCTGGTGTTTATAATGATCGCCGCCGCGCCTGCGGCTGGCAGCTTTATGAGGCGGTAGGTGTTGAAAAAGGAGACCGGGTTGGGTCCGCCGATCAGATGATGCAGAATTTCGCGCTGTTTGGCGCGCCGCACACGGCAATCGTCACAAGCCCCACCGAACTTGGCCCATACGGGGTCATAGACACTGGCGGCTTTGTCACTGCCTTTACCATCGCGGCACAGGCCCTTGGCGTGGCCAGCATCGCGCAAGCGGCCGTGGCCAGCTATGCACCGTTCCTGCACCGGTATTTTGACATTCCCGAGGATCGGTTAGTTCTGTGCGCCATCTCGTTTGGCTATGCAGACCCGGATCATCCGGCCAATGCATTCCGTACTGAACGAGCTGCAACAGACGACATTATTTCCTGGCATAACGAGGCCTAAAATGCGTGCACTTATTCAACGGGTCACGCAGGCCAGCGTAACAGTAGACGATGAAATCATTGGTGAAATTGGCCAGGGGTTGTTGATATTTGTCTGCGCGATGCCCGAAGATACGCTCGACACAGCCATTGCGTTTGCCGCTAAAATTTCCAAACTCAGACTATTCAAAGATGATTTAGGCAAGATGAACCACAGCCTTATTCAGACCGACGGCAGCGCCTTGGTGGTAAGTCAGTTTACATTGGCAGCGGATACATCTCGCGGAAACCGGCCTGGGTTTTCCGGAGCGGCCTCCGCAGAAGAAGCACATACACTCTATTTGCAGTTTGCACGGGCTCTACGGAACTTAAATATTCCTGTTCAAACCGGACTATTTGGTGCTGATATGTCGGTTTCGCTTGTCAACGACGGACCAGTCACGATCTGGATGGAAAGCTGAAAATGTCCGGAGACCCAACCGAGATTGTAACCAGGATTTGGACTGCTGGTGTCGATGCGGTTGGTGGTTACAGCGCAACTATGACTGCGCTGGGACAAAACAGACAGGAGCAAAACAGATTGCGCCCCGATCAGATCATCGCTGTAGGCAAAGCAGCCGGTGCGATGGCACGCGCCGCACTGGATCATTTCGGGTCGATCCCGACTTTGGTGGTCACGAAGGATGGCCATGGAGAAGGCCTGCCCCAGGCCGTTCGCTTGATTGAATCTGCTCATCCAGTGCCCGACCAACGCAGTTTGATTGCGGGTCAAGCTTTGCGCGAAACTGTTAGCGCAATGGCGCATGGTTCAAAACTGCTTGTGCTGGTGTCTGGCGGAGCGTCATCGCTCGCGGAATATCCGGTGGCGGGATATACGCTTGAGGATTTGATCGCACTGAACCAACAGCTTTTGGCCACCGGTCTGGATATTGGCGCGATGAACGTGGAACGGCGCAGGTTTTCGCAGATCAAAGGCGGCGGATTGCTGTCCGGTTTCAGCGGGCAATCTGTGCAGGTTCTGGCCATATCGGATGTGCCCGGTGATGATCTGGCTGTCATCGGGTCGGGCATTGGAGATGCGCCAGACACGCATGATTTTGCATTTGACGCCCAAATTGTAGCCAGCAATGCCCATGCGCGCGCAGCCTCGGTCGCTGCGGCGCAGGCCTTGGAGCTGACCGTGCAGGCGAATGAAGAAGCGTTGCATGATCATCTGGAAACCCTTGCAACTACGATTGGCGCGCGACTGCGTGACATGACATCTGGCGTGATGGTTTTTGGCGGAGAACCCACCGTTGTTTTGCCCCCAGACCCCGGACAAGGCGGACGCAATCAGGCGCTTGCGCTATCTTTGGCACGCGAGATTGCCGGGACAGATGGGATAACCGTGCTTGTGGCTGGTACAGATGGCAGTGACGGGCCAACGGATGCGGCAGGCGCGATTGTTGACGGTACGACATGGGGCGATAGTGCCGAGGCCGCGTTGGCACGCGCCGACAGCGGCAGCTATCTTGACCACAAAAAAGCTTTGCTGCGCACCGGGCCGACGGGGACCAATGTCATGGACCTTATGATCGCATATCGTGATTGACAGCAACGATTTGCGTGCAGAACAATTGAGGCATGAATACACGAATTAACGCCCTGCGTGAAATTGAAGAACTGCCCGATATGGGCATTACTTTATCCGATGGCTGCCGCCTGTCTGCCCGTGTCTGGAGACCGCTCGATGCCGGTGAAGACCCTGTGCCGGTCATTCTGGAATATCTGCCTTACCGCAAACGCGATGGAACCTGTGGGCGCGACGTGCTGACCCATCCGTGGTTTGCGCGTCGTGGCTATGCCTGTGTGCGTGTCGATATTCGCGGCAACGGCGACAGTCAGGGACTGATGGAAGACGAATATTCGCCACAAGAGCTAGAGGATGGCGTCGAAGTCATCAACTGGCTGGCCGCTCAGGACTGGTGCAGCGGCAATGTCGGCATGATGGGAATCAGCTGGGGCGGGTTCAACGCGCTTCAGGTGGCAGCGATGCAGCCCGAGGCGTTAAAGGCGATCATCACACTATGTTCGACTGCAGATCGCTATGCGGATGATATACACTATAAAGGTGGCTGCCTGCTCAACGAGAATCTGGGTTGGGGCGCGACCATGTGGTCCTATTCATCGCGCGCACCAGACCCTGAACTGGTTGGTGAATCCTGGCGCAGCATGTGGCTGGAACGGCTAGAGGCAGAACCGTTTCTGCCTGCCGTCTGGCTGCAGCATCAGCGGCGTGATGAGTATTGGCAGCACGGATCGGTCTGCGAGGATTTCAGCACGATCAAGGCCGCGACGTTGGCGATTGGTGGCTGGGGCGATGGCTATAAGAATACGGTGCCGCTGTTGGTGGAAAAGCTTGGCAGCCCCGCCAAGGGTATTGTCGGGCCGTGGGTGCACAAATACCCGCATATTGCCATTCCAGAGCCGCGAATTGGATTTCCGCAAGAGGCGTTGCGCTGGTGGGATCACTGGCTGAAAGACCTACCCACCGGTGTTGATAGGGACCCCGACTATCGCGCCTATCTGATGGATGGAGCGCGTCCTCAGACATGGTACACAGACCGCCCCGGTCGCTGGATCGCTGAAGACACAGGAGCCACAACGCATATTCCGGTACAAACGCTGCATCTGACAGATCAGGGATTAGGCGACACGGTTGGCTCACTTACCGCCTCGATACGCTCACCGCATCATTGCGGCATGGCGTCGGGGGAATATTGCGCAATCTGGCTGGGACCTGAGTTACCCGGAGATCAGCGCGGCGACGATGCCTTGTCAGTTTGTTTTGACACCGAGCCCGTTGCGCAAGATATGGATATTGTCGGCGCACCGCGTTTGCGCGTGACGCTAAAGTCTGATAAGACGCAGGCACAAATTGCGGTTCGCCTGAACCATGTGCATCCGGATGGGGCATCTGCGCGGATCACCTATGGGGTGCTGAACCTGACCCATCGGGACGACGCGGCCAATCCGCAACCTCTTGAGCCGGGGCACGACTATGACATCGCGCTGGATCTGGATCACATTGCCTATCGCCTGCCGAAGGGGCACAAATTGCGGGTGGCGATTTCGTCCGCATATTGGCCTTTGATCTGGCCATCACCTGACACGGCTGAATTGACGTTGTCAAAAGGAGCTCTGGATCTGCCGGTTCGCAATACCGCAAATGGCGATGAGTGGTCGTTTCCACCCGTCCAAGCAGAAACGCCCTGGCAAACCAAAACACTGCGAGAGGCCAGCAACAGTCGACGCACCGAGACCGACCTGAGCACGGGCCAGGTTCACCTGATAATCGAGGATGATTTCGGCAAAGTCGAAGACCTGGATCACGGTCTGATCGGCGGTTCCATCGCCCGTGAACGTTGGTCGATTCACCCTGATGACCCGCTTTCTGCACGCGGAACGTGTGAATGGGTCGACGAAATGGGTCGTGGCGATTGGAATCTTGGCACAAGAACGACCTGCGAGATGTGGTCCGATTCCACGCATTTCAATCTGACAGCAAGGCTGGAAGCATATGAAAACGGCACTCTGATTTATGAACGCGACGTAACGGAACGGATTCAAAGGGATAACATCTGAGTATAATATGTTCTCTTGCGGCCCAGAGAAGTCGCAGGCAGGACAATACTTCTTGCTCCAAAGTCAAAAATGCGCATGCTTTGGGTATAACACAAAAAAACTGCGCACGAGATGCAGCGAAATAACTTGGGAGATCTTTATGGACAATCAACTCGACTTTATGGCGGGCCGTGTAACGGCTGGCAAAATGACCCGACGTGAATTTATGGGCAAAGCGACAGCCTTGGGCGTCAGCGCCGTTGTCGCCAGCAGCATGTTTGCTGATGCGGTACACGCTGCTGGTCCGGTTAAGGGCGGCAGTATGAAGGCCGCAATGAATGGCGGCGCCAGCAGCGACACGCTTGACCCGGCCTTGGTCGCATCAGAAGGGACCCATGCGATCCTGCGTCAGTGGGGCGACACACTTGCATTTGTTTCGAACACCGGCGAAATAGTGCCAGGTCTTGCTGAATCAATCGAATCTTCGGCGGATGCCAAAACCTGGCATTTCAAAATCCGCAAAGGCGTTGAATATCACAATGGCAAAACAATGACGCCAGAAGATGTGGTTGCAACAGTCGAGCGACATAGCGACGAAAGCTCGACGTCAGGTGCGCTTGGCATTGTGAGCGGCATCGAGTCAATGAAGATCAACGGCGACACCGTGACCTTTAACTTGCTCGACGCAAGTGCTGATTTTCCCTATCTGATGGCAGATTACCATCTGGTCGTGCAACCGAACGGGGGCAAGGACGCTCCTGCTGCCGGGATCGGTACAGGCCCTTATCAGGTCGAAGTCAACCAACCCGGTGTTCGCACTGCATACAAAAAGTTCGCCAATGACTGGGACGACACACGCGGCCATGCCGACGAAGTTGAAGTTCTGATCATCAACGATGCCACCGCCCGTACTGCTGCATTGCAGTCTGGTCAGGTTCAGATGATCAACCGGATTGACCCTAAAGTCGCCAAATTGCTGGACCGCGCTCCGGGAATTTCGGTGCAAAACATATCTGGTCCGGGTCATTATGTGTTCATCATGCGCACTGAAACCGCGCCGTTTGACAACAATGACCTGCGGATGGCCCTGAAATTTGCGATCAATCGCGAAGAAATGGTCGACAAAATCCTGCGCGGTTATGGTAGTGTAGGTAACGACTTCCCAATTAACGCCGCCTATCCGTTGTTTGATGATAGCATCGCGCAGCGCAAATACGATATCGACATGGCTGCCAAATATTACAAGCAATCCGGCCATGATGGATCGCCGATCATTCTGCGTACAGCCGATGGTGCCTTTCCCGGTGCGGTTGACGCAGCGTCGCTGTTTCAACAGTCGGCACAGGCCGCTGGCATTCCTCTCGAGATCAAACGTGAGCCGGATGATGGTTACTGGTCGGAAGTCTGGAACAAAAAGCCGTTCTGCGCATCCTATTGGGGTGGCCGTCCGGTGCAGGACCAGATGTACGCCACTGCCTATCAGTCCACCGCTGACTGGAATGATACCGAGTTCAAGCGCCCTGACTTTGACACGCTTCTGATTGAAGCCAAAGGCGAGACAGATCTAGTCAAGCGCAAGGCACTCTATTCTGAAATGGCCTATATGGTGCGTGACGAAGGTGGTTTGATCTTGCCGATGTTCAATGATTACATTGATGCAACCAGCGACAACATTGCGGGTTACGTAGGTGATCCACTGGGTGGCCTGATGAACGACTTTGCCTTGTCCCGGTGCTGGGTTAAAGCTTAAGAGCCTGTCATGCATCCTATTTTGAAAATTATTGCTCAGCGCCTCGCGCTGAGCACTCTCTTGTTGCTTGCTGCTTCGGCGCTGATTTTTGCTGGCACCGAAATCCTTCCCGGCGATGTAGCGCAATCCATACTTGGCCAATCGGCTACAGAGCAATCGCTTGCAAACTTGCGCGAAGAACTGGGCCTGAACGAACCAGCGATCAGTCGCTATTTCAGTTGGCTGGGTAATGCGCTGCAGGGTGATCTTGGAATTGCGTTGACCAATGGTCAGCAAATTTCCGAATCGGTTGGATCGCGATTGAAGAACACCCTGTTTCTGGCAGGTTGGGCTGCGATTATCTCGGTTCCGCTGGCAATTTTTCTGGGTCTTCTGGCAGTCCGTTACCGGGACCGCTGGCCGGATAAGCTCATATCCGCAGTGACGCTGACCTCGATCTCGATCCCGGAATTCCTGATCGGTTATCTGTTGATGTATTTCATCGCCGTGAAACTGGGCTGGTTTTCGTCTGTGGCTTTGATCAATGACAACATGTCGCTTCTTGAGAAACTGAACGCCATCGCCTTGCCTGTCATGGTGCTGGTACTGGTTGTCCTTGCGCACATGATGCGCATGACCCGTGCCGCCATTCTGAACGTGATGCAGTCAGCCTATATCGAAACGGCTGAGCTGAAAGGCCTTAGCGGTTTTAACGTCATCGCAAAGCACGCTTTTCCCAACGCGGTTGCACCCATTGTCAATGTGGTCATGCTTAACCTCGCTTATCTGGTGGTTGGGGTTGTCGTTGTCGAAGTGGTGTTTGTCTATCCCGGCATGGGACAATATCTGGTCGATCATGTGTCCAAACGCGACGTACCGGTAGTACAAGCCTGCGGGTTGATCTTTGCCGCCGTCTATATCGGTCTAAACATGATCGCCGATATCGTGTCGATCCTGGCCAATCCACGTCTGAGGCATCCGAAATGAAGAATATCCCAATCTCTGCAATGATCGGGTTAGCTTTTACCGGTCTCTATTTCCTTATGGCGATCTTTGCGCCGTTTATCGCCCCCTACGGTATGGCCGAAATCGTCGGCGATGTGTGGGAGCCTTCGTCGTCCAAGTATCTGCTTGGTACTGATAGCATTGGCCGCGATCTGCTGACCCGGATGATCTATGGCGGCCGCACCACTATCTGGATCGCCACTGCCGCTACAATCCTGAGCTTTACCACAGGGTCAATCCTTGGCTTTATAGCGGCGGTATCAGGCGGCTGGGTCGATCAGGTTCTGTCGCGCTTTGTGGATTTGATTATGTCGATCCCGTCATTGATCTTTGCGCTGGTTGTCCTGTCTGTCATGCCAGTCACAATCACCGTGCTAATCATAGTTATGGGTTTGTTAGATTCGACCCGTGTTTTCCGCCTGGCCCGGGCTGTGGCAGTTGACATCGCTGTGATGGATTATGTCGAGGCCGCGCGACTACGCGGCGAAAAAATCCGCTGGATCATCTTCCGTGAAATCTTGCCAAACGCGCTTTCGCCATTGGTGGCGGAAATGGGTCTTCGGTTCATCTTTATGGTGCTGTTTGTGTCGACCCTGTCGTTTCTTGGCCTTGGGGTTCAGCCTCCGCAGGCCGATTGGGGTGGTATTGTGAAAGAAAACAAAGAAGGCATCGTCTATGGTATTCCGGCAGCTCTTGCCCCTGCCTTTGCCATTGCGACGCTGTCGATTTCGGTCAATCTGGTAGCCGACTGGGTCCTGAACCGCACCACCAGCCTAAAGGGAGGGCGCGGATAATGACCGAACCTCTGCTTAAAGTCCGCAACCTGAAAATTGGCGCAACAGTCTATCCTCCGGATGAAAAACCCCATGACATTGAAATCGTGCATGGTGTGTCATTTGATCTGGAGCCGGGTAAGGTACTGGGTCTGATTGGTGAATCCGGTGCGGGCAAATCCACTATAGGCCTCGCGAGCATGGCCTATGGACGTGGCGGTGTGATGATCACTGGCGGCGAGGTCTGGGTCAACGGGCGCGACATCCTTGCGACCTCGTTGAGCGATATCCGCTCATTGCGCGGTGGTGAGGTGACCTATGTTTCGCAATCCGCAGCAGCGTCGTTCAACCCGGCTAAAAAGATCATGGAACAGGTGATCGAGGCCGCCGTCAGTCAGGGCAAGCTATCAAAGCGCGATGCTGAGGCCAAAGCCGTCGAACTGTTCACCAAGCTGGGCCTGCCAAGCCCGGAGACCATCGGCAACCGCTATCCACATCAGGTGTCCGGAGGCCAATTGCAACGCTGTATGACGGCGCTGGCGCTATGCCCTGAACCCGACCTTGTGGTGTTTGACGAACCAACCACTGCGTTGGATGTGACCACGCAGATCGACGTTCTGGCCGCAATTAAGGACGCGATTCGTGACACGGGTGTTGCTGCGCTGTATATTACCCACGATCTGGCCGTCGTGGCACAGGTCAGCGACGACATTATGGTGCTGCGTCAGGGTGAAACCGTTGAATATGGCGACACCGATCAGATCATCAATAAGCCGCAAGAAGACTATACCAAGGCGCTTGTTTCGGTGCGCAGCATCAACCACGAAGAAAAGCAGCCCAGCCCAAGCCCGGTCTTAAGCTGTCAGAACATCACCGCGCGCTACCGGGGTACAAATTTCGACGTTCTGCACAATGTGTCGGTCGATCTTCATCCCGGACAAACGCTGGCGATTGTCGGCGAAAGCGGGTCGGGCAAGTCAACGCTTGCAAGGGTCATCACCGGCCTTTTGCCGCCCAGCGATGGGCAAATTGACTTTGCCGGGCGCAAACTGACGCCGGACTTGGCAGGGCGCAGCATCGAAGATCTGCGCGAATTGCAGATGATCTATCAGATGGCCGATGTCGCGATGAACCCACGCCAGACAGTTGGAACCATCATCGGGCGACCTCTTGAGTTTTACTTCGGCCTGCGAGGAGCTGAAAAACGCAAGCGCATTAACGAATTGCTGGACGAGATCGAAATGGGTAATGGTTTTATCGACCGTTATCCGGCCGAATTGTCTGGCGGTCAAAAGCAACGGGTTTGTATCGCCAGATCACTGGCGGCCAACCCCAAAGTCATCATCTGTGACGAGGTCACGTCCGCGCTTGATCCTCTGGTGGCGGATGGCATTTTGAAACTGCTATTGGATCTACAGAAACGCGAAGACGTCGCCTATCTGTTCATCACTCACGATCTGGCCACTGTCCGCGCCATTGCAGACAGTATTGCAGTGATGCATCAGGGCAAAGTCGTCCGCTATGGGTCAAAATCCGAAGTGTTGTCGCCACCGTTTGATGATTACACCGATTTGCTGCTTAGCTCGGTCCCCGAGATGCGTCTTGGTTGGCTGGAAGAAGTCATTGCAAACCGCAAAATGGAAAGCGCCGGCAACTGACCGGCCTCGTTCCGGAAAACCGGGCTGGAAATATTGAATTGTTGCGCAGGCTGCGATAACAGTGCTGGCTGCGTGCCTGCAAAATCAAACTACTCAAAAAGGCGGCACGAAAATGTCGCCTTTGTTATGGAATTCTGACCACCAACAGAAATAGTTGACCTATTGAAACTGGGATTCTCACGATGGACAACAAACTTCTCCTGATCATTCTTGACGGCGTGCCATGGCGTAACTGGCGTCGGTTGTTTGGCAATCTTGAAGGCTGGGTAGACTCGGGTGACGCGCGGGTTTGGAAAATCCGCGCGACGCTGCCGTCGATTTCAGCCAGTTGCTATGCCACCATTCACACGGGTGTCACTCCGCAAGAGCATGGCTGTACCGGCAACGGCAATGTGTTTCGCCTTACGCAGCCGGATGTGTTTAGCCAGACCCGATTGGCAGGAGGCGTCACCGGAGCGGTCGCACATTCGTTCTGGTCAGAGTTCTTTAACCGCCATCCGTTCGATTATGTCCGCGACATCGAGTATGACGAACCCGACAGCGACACCATCAATCATGGCCGGTTTCACACCATGGCCGGGTACGGGCGTGACAATCAGATGACCCCGTCTGATGTGGACCTGTTTGCGACGCTGACTAATTTGTCTCTGCGGTTCGGGCTGAATTACGGAATGCTGCATACCTGCACCTTGGATAGCTTGGGCCATAGGTTTTTCCATGAAAGTCAGCAGATGGATCACGCCTGCGCAGTCATGGATGAAATGCTGGCACCTTTCATCCCTCAGTGGCTGGCCGCCGGTTACGAGATTATCGTAACCGCCGATCACGGTCAGGATGACCGCGGCCACCATGGGGGACGATCTGAGTTGCAGCAGGATGCAGCACTCTACTACTTTGGACCGGCTAAAGGCCCGGCCGAGGATACTATCATTGATCAGTTACAACTGGCCCCAACGATCCTGTCACGCCTTGGCGCACCCGTACCGGATACTATGAAAGCTGGCAGTTTCCTAAGCTGACCGGGGCGTAGGGTGGGTGAAAACCCACGCCCCCCGCCCTATCCTTGAACCGCCCATTCCCAAGCGTTGGTAAATCCGCCCAGCAGCTTTCTAACATCGGCTTCATCCGAACCATTCTGGTCAAGCTGAGCCACCAACCCGCGTTTCTTGTCATCCACCACAGATACCACGCGTGCATGCAGGCCCTGCTCTTCAAGCGCCTGATTAAACACGCGGGTAATGGCATGCTTGCGCAAATCCGGTTTGAATATCTTGCCGACGGCGGTTTTAGGCAGCTCATCCATGATGGTGATGTGCTTGGGGCGTGCCGCGCGTTCATGCACGTGCATTTTGCAATATTCCACCAACTCTTCAGGTGTCACGCTGGCGCCCTCAACCAATTCAACAAACGCACAAGGCAGTTCACCAGAATGCGCATTTGGCTCGCCAATCGCGCCAGCGAAACCAATGGCATCATGGCCCAGCAACGCCTCTTCGATCTCGGCAGGATCAATATTGTGACCACCGCGAATGATCAGATCTTTGGCCCGGCCGGTGATCCACAAATAGCCATCTGAATCAATCCGGCCCAGGTCACCCGTCCGCAAGTATTTGTCTTGATAGAACAAGTCTTTGTTCTTCTCTACTTCGGTATAGGTGTGCCCCGCATAAACCCCGGGGTTTGAAATACAGATTTCACCAATCTCATCCACTTCGGCTTCAACCGGTCCGTCAGAAGAGGCTTTATAGATTTTCACATCCGTATACGGGAACGGAATGCCGATCGAGCCGACTTTCTTTTCGCCATCTACAGGATTGCCAGACACCATACAGGTCGCCTCGGTCAGCCCATAGCCTTCGATTATGGTCACACCGGTTGCCTCTTCAAAACGGCGGAACAGTTCCAATGGAAGTGGCGCCGAGCCAGAGAACGCCTTTTTCACTGTGCTAATGTCAGCATCCACCGGGCGCTGCATTGTGGCTGCAATCGCAGTGGGAACAGTCACGATGAATGTTGTTTTATGGCGTTCGTTCAGCTTCCAGAAATTATCAAATACACCTTCACCGCGATAGCCTTGCGGTGTCGGCAAAATCACGTGCGAGCCACAATAGATCGCAGGCATCAGGATTGCCTGGCAGGCAAAGACGTGGAATAAGGGCAACGGGCACATGATGTTGTCTTCTTCAGACAACAACAACTCGCCCCCGAGCCAACCGTTGTAGACCATGCCGGAATACGTATGCTGTGCGACCTTTGGCATTCCCGTGGTGCCGCCTGTGTGGAAGTAAGACGCCACTCGATCCCTAGGGCTGTCCTCAAATGTCAACGCCTTTGGCTGTTTGTTCAGTTCTTTGTTGAAATTCAGGTAATCCGCTGTCAGCACGCCTTCCATTTTTGGGCGCACCAACGGGACGATCCAGGACTTTGGCGGCGTTAAATAGCGGTTCAGATCGATCTCGAGCACGGTTTTGACATTCGGCGCGTGGCGCACCGCTTCAGCCGCTTTTTGCGCCAGATCCGATTTCGGGAATGCCTTTAGCGTCACTACGATCTTGGCGTTGGTTTCGCGTAGGATTGACCCAATCTGTTCAGGCTCAATCAACGGATTAATCGGGTTGACGATACCGGCAATGGCCCCGCCCAACAGCGTCAGAACTGTTTCATTACAGTTTGGCAGGATAAAGGCCACAACGTCGGTTTCACCAACGCCCAGAGAGCGAAACAAATTTGCCGCCTGCGTGGTTTTTTCCAGCAGTTCAACCCAGTTGAACGTCTCGGCCTTATCAGTTGGCCCGGATAATAGCTGGAACGTCACCGCATCGTTTTTGGGATGTTTTGCCGCCGTTCGCGATAGCATCTGGTATAGCGTGGTCGGAACTTTCCGCTCACCCCACGGCATTTCATTCTCGATCGCATTGCGATCCGCCATATTTGCGATAGTCATTATCGCACCCTCCCTGATTGCCCGATTTGCAGGCTTATGATTTCCCTAAAGAACAAGATGCGTGGAATTCTGCGTCAGCGCAAGTCAGCCATGCGCTGCGCAAGGAATGACCATGGGTCGCGAGCCGCATTTTCTGCGAAAATGCCTGATTATGTCGTGGCCCCCTGGGGCCGCTGTTTGGCAACGCTCTATTCGGACACAAAGCCATCGGTGAATTGCAGCCGTGCAAGGCGGGCATAAAGCCCTCCTTCGCTCACCAATTCTTCATGGGTTCCGGTGGCAACGATCTTGCCCTTATCCATGACCACAATCCTGTCGGCCTTTTTTACCGTGGCAAGCCGGTGCGCGA
Organism: Paracoccaceae bacterium; assembly: GCA_003354145.1. Lineage (GTDB taxonomy): Bacteria > Pseudomonadota > Alphaproteobacteria > Rhodobacterales > Rhodobacteraceae > NORP181. The sequence goes on along the minus strand of PIVL01000038.1, from coordinate 1,951 downwards.
CGATCAGCGTGGTGCGTCCGGCGCTTAGCTCGTCCACCGCATGTTGCACCGCACGTTCGCTTTCAGCGTCCAGCGCGCTGGTGGCTTCGTCCAAAAGCAACACCGGAGCGTCACGCAGAATGGCGCGGGCAATGGCAATGCGCTGTTTCTGTCCGCCGGACAACATCGCACCACGTTCACCAACATAGCTGTCATAGCCTTGCGGCAAGGCGCTGATAAAGTCATGCGCTGCAGCGGCTTGGGCGGCCGCTTCGACCTCGGCGTCGCTGGCTTCGGGACGGCCAAACCGGATGTTTTCACGCGCTGAGGCTGCAAAAATAACCGGATCTTGCGGCACAAGCGCCATATACTGGCGGAAATCGTCGCGCGCCAGTTTGTCCAGGCTCATCCCGTCCAGCAGAATTTGCCCGCTATCGGGATCATAAAACCGCAATATCATTTGAATAATCGTCGTTTTTCCGGCACCTGACGGACCGACAAACGCCACCGTTTCCCCCGGAGAGATATTCAGCGATATCCCATCCAAAGCCACGGTTTCCGGTCGTGCCGGATAGCGAAAAGTCACATTTTTTATACCCAGTTCACCCTTGACCGGCTGGGCCAGACGCGCAGGGTCTTTGACATCCTGAACAGGATCAACCGTATGCAACAACTCGACAAGCCGCTCGGTCGCCCCGGCCGCACGCTGCAATTCGCCCCAGATTTCCGACAGCGCAGCAACCGACCCGGCCACCAGCACAGCATAGATCACAAACTGAACCAACGTTCCTTCGGTCATTATCCCGTCGCGCACATCACGCGCGCCCATCCACAACACACCCACTATGCCACTGAAAACAAGGAATATTACAATGACCGTCATAACTGCCCGCGTGCGAATACGACGCTGCGACACGTCAAACGAGGTTTCGGTCATATCGCCAAACTGCATCCGGCTGTCGTTTTCATGGGTAAAGGCCTGCACTGTCTGCACAGCCGTCAAAGCCTCGCTCGCGTTGCCTGACGAGGCTGCAATCCAGTCCTGATTTTCCCGGCTGATATTGCGCAACCGACGCCCCAGCACCAAGATCGGGATCACTACAATGGGCACGATCAGCAATACCAGCATGGCCAGTTTGGTCGAGGTCAGCAGCATCAGCGCCAGACCACCTATGAAGATCAGAAAATTCCGCAAAGCGATCGACACCGAAGACCCGAGCACCGACTGAATCAACGTTGTGTCGGTGGTGATCCGGCTTAGGACTTCACCAGACAGGATTTTTTCAAAAAACGCCGGGCTCATGCCGATAACACGGTCAAACACCGCCTTACGAATGTCGGCAACCACCCGCTCGCCCAATCGCGTCACCAGCGCGTATCGCAGCCCAGTGCCAACAGCCAAAAGCCCGGCAATCCCAAGTGCGGCAAGAAAATATTGATCCAAAATCACGCCATCCGCGATGCGAAAATTGTCAACCACACGGCGCACGGCCAAAGGCAATGTCAGCGATACACCAGCCGTCAAAACAAGTGCCATTATTGAGGCAATGATCAGGCCGCGGTACGGAGACATAAACGGCCAAAGCGCGCGCAATCCACCAACTTGTTTTGAGCGCTGTCGCTCTTCCTCGGCCCCCGGAGGTATCGTTTTGGCAGCAACGGCAGTGTTTGCGGCGGTGTTTGATTGGGTCATGCGGTGTCCTTTGATAGTCCTTGCCAAAGCAGCATAAGTTCGGACAGTTTCGGCGTTATTTCATGCCCCCGCAAATGCTTCGGGTCAAGGCGTCAGATACTACCGCGAGCTTGTGGGAACAACCTGCTGAAGAAACTTCGATTGAATGCCTGCAAACAAGTTTTAACCGGCTGCAATGCATACCCGTTTACTGGCATTGATATCTAACAAAACAAGATAAACGCGTCTATTTTCTACGGAACCAGATGAATTTCATTTTCTGGAGCGGGCGGCGGGAAT
>PIVL01000677.1 GCA_003354145.1 Paracoccaceae bacterium | reverse complement strand
TGGCTCGCGATTACCTCGACGCCCATCCGCTCAAACAACTCAGGTGCAAAGGCCGAGGCCGTGCCGTTACCGGTGGCGCAGACCACCTTGAGTTTGCGGGACATTTTGAAATCACCGACAAGATCATCAAGATAGGCCTCTTTAACGCCTTCGACAAATTCATAGGCGCCACCGGGGCGGGCAATGCTGCGCCCCTCAAGAACAATATCACGCAGCTCTGACATTTCGTCTGGGCCATGGGTCAGGGGCCGTTCAAAGCCCATTTTTACGCCGGTCCAGCCGTTGGGGTTATGCGATGCGGTGACCATCGCGACGGCGGGAACATCTAGATAAAATTGAGAAAAATACGCCATAGGAGACAGGGCAGGGCCGATGTCCTTAACGGTGATCCCGGCCTGCATCAGCCCAAGCATCAGCGCATTTTTGATAGACAGCGAATAGTCACGATAGTCATTGGCGACCGCTATCACGGGCTCAATTCCGCGGGCGATTATCTGGGTGCCCAGCCCCAGGCCAAGCGCGGTCATCCCCGGCAGGTTGATCTGTTCCGGATACTGCCACCGCGCGTCATATTCGCGAAACCCTGTGGGTGTGATCATCGGATCGCGCAGGAATTCCCAGGTATTAGGCGTCACGGTGGCGGCGGGCTTGGTCATGATGCTAGTTCCAACTCAAATCTTTAAGACAACGTCGATAGGCGCGGCGATTGTTGATGACAGATCAGACCCTAACCGCGCGCATAGACATCTTCGTAACGGACAATGTCGTCTTCTTCCAAATAGGCTCCGGTCTGCACTTCGATCAGCACCATCGGTACTTTGCCGGGGTTTTCCATCCGGTGAACCGCGCCAAGCGGAATATAGACCGACTGGTTTTCCGACAGCAACTTTACCTCATCATCCACCGTCACCTTTGCTGTGCCAGCCACCACGATCCAATGTTCAGCGCGATGCACATGGCTTTGCAGGCTTAACACGCCACCGGGATGCACATGGATGCGTTTGACCTGAAACCGGTCGGCCAGGACCAGCGTTTCAAACCAACCCCAGGGCCGATGATCGACCGGGAATTTTACTGCCTGTTTGGCTTCACGGGACTTGAGTACCTGCACTGTCTGTTTGACGTTTTGCGATTCCGAAATGTCGGCGACCAGAACTGCATCGCGCATCGCTACGGCCACTACATTTTTCAGCCCGATGCCAACCAGTTCGATTTCGTCGCTTTCCGAGCGCATCAGGCT
>PIVL01000676.1 GCA_003354145.1 Paracoccaceae bacterium | reverse complement strand
CTTTTGGCATAGGGATTGGTGCCTTGATGTTTTCGCCAAACCCAAGGGTAAGTGACATCAGACAAAACCTTGGCAATGGATTCTTGCCTCGATCCGCCGACGCTCAGGAAAAGGCCGAACAGCCGCAAGTATCGCCCACAACCGCCCGCGATAATCTGGACGTCTATTTCCCCAATACTGAAGATATCGCGCCAGATGAGATGCGTGTGATCGCTTGTGGCACTGGCATGCCCACCACCCGAGCGGCGCAGGCAGCGGCCTGCTTTCTCGTAGAGCTTGGGAATGGGGACAAGTTCCTGTTTGATATCGGCACCGGATCGGCCGAACGGATTTCGTCCCTGCAAATCCCATATGATTTCTTGGACAAAGTATTTATCGGACACCTGCATGCAGACCATTTCGGTTCCATCGCAGAGCTTTGGATCGGTGGCGGAATCATGGGGCGGCAGAGGCCGCTGCGTGTCTGGGGCCCAAGCGGCCCAATTCCAGAGCTTGGGACCGCATATGCAATGCAAAAACTCAAAGAGCTGTATACTTGGGACCTTGCAGGTCGCGTTGGCCTTGTCGATTTTCGGGGCTATAAAATCGAAACCACCGAATTCGACTACAAGGGCGAAAACCAAATCGTCTATGAGGACAACGGCGTAACCATCCGGTCGTTTCCCGCGATCCATTCACTTGATGGACCGGTTAGCTACACTCTTGAGTGGAACGATCTGAAATTTGTCTTTGGCTCTGACACCTACCCCAACAAGTGGTTCCTGGACTATACAAAGGACGCAGACCTTTCTGTCCACGAATGCTTTATTGCTGTTCCTGACCTGGTAAGGAAGATGGGGTTCACACCGGAACAGGCGCTGTTGGTCGGGACCCAGATTCATACCGCGCCAGAAGCCTTTGGCAAAGTCATGTCCGAAACCAAGCCGCGAATGGCCGTGGCCTATCACTTTTTCAAAGATTTCGACACAACATCAGAAGTTTACGATCGAATTCGCACGACTTATGACGGACCGCTCAGCCTCGCCGAGGATTTCATGGTCTGGAATGTCACCAAGGATGACATTCGGGTTCGCATGGCTGTTGTCGAAGAACACACATGGGCACCACCGCTCGTGAACCCAGCAGAGGTTCCGCGTGAAGAGGATCGTCCAAACTTCAGCAAAAATGCCGGTGTTCCGCTCGAAGCGATGCTCTACTCCGACTTCATTATCGGAGGGCGCTGGGATGGCGTCGATGACGCA
>PIVL01000324.1 GCA_003354145.1 Paracoccaceae bacterium | reverse complement strand
CGTGGCGCTGATGGATGGTGAAACCGCAATGACCGCCGTTATTGCCGCGATCCGGCGACTGGAACTAGGTGGTGACATACAGTTAACGGTGCAGGCTGATCCAGAAGATCAGTAGATTTCTAAAATCTTGAACCAGACAAGGCATATTACCAGCCAGGAAAATCCGCCATTAATCATCGACCTTCACGGGACGAATTTACGCCACACGCATGTCATGGACAGCAAGTAAAATCGCCCCTATTAGACGACAATGATACACAGCCTCATTTCCTTGCCAAAATCCAATCCTTTGCCAGATCATCACCGGATTTCCGGACAAATTGCGCAAAGGAATGCCCATTGACCGGCCCAGTGACCGATCGCAACCGGGCGATACTATATATGATATCAGCGATTTTTCTCTTCGCGCTAATGGATGCATCCGTCAAATCGCTGGCGCCTCGTGTTGGTGTACTACCAACACTTTGGGCCCGCTACACCGGGCAAATGGTGCTGGTTCTGATTTTGGTCGCACCAAGATTGAACACTGTGATCCGCACCAAATATCCAATGGTACAGTTTTTGCGCTCCTTGCTGTTGATGGGTGCAACAGCGTTTTTCTTTACAGGTATAAGCCTGATCGCATTGACCGATGCGGCGGCTTTGATGTCGATTAATCCGGTGTTGATCACCCTTGGCGCTTGGGCAATTCTGCGCGAACCCCTTGGCCCACGTCGCGTTATCGGTATCGTCGTGGCCCTGTGTGGTGCACTGATCATCATCCGACCCGGCAGCGCTGTATTTTCCACAGCAGCCTTGCTTCCGCTGGCCGCCGCCGTTTGTTATTCTGGCTATGCGTTGTTAACCCGTAAAGTGGGCAGCGATGAAAGTGTCTGGACATCGCTGTTTTATACCGGCCTGGTTGGAACCATCCTGCTAAGCATGGTCGTTCCCTTTGCCTGGCAAACTCCGGACACCACCGGAATGCTGTTGATGTGCGCGCTTGTTGCCTGCGGCACCCTTGGTCAAATGGCCCTGATCCGCGCGTTCTCACTGGGCGAAGCGGCAATGCTGGCCCCTTACTCGTATGTCGGACTCATATTTGCAGCTATCTGGAGTGTGATCTTTTTTGCTGAACTTCCCGACGCCTGGACCGTCGTCGGTGCATTGGTGATTGCCGGAGCGGGTCTTTATGTCTGGCATCGCGAAACCTTTCGACACTGACACCTACCACGCTAGAGGTGCTAATTAACCCGAGCTGCACCAACAATTGCACCCGGTCCTTTGCGCTGAACCAACACAACCGCATGTGAGTCATCATCAAGCCGGGCAGTAAATTTCTGCGAGCTCTTGCCATTCCAGCGCCCAATAACGCTCAGTTCATCGACGACATTTGTATATTTCAGCCGTCTCCCGGCATTTTCGCCCCGGGTGACGTCAATTTCACGCAGCGGTGTATAGCGCACCAATTGCACAAGAATCGGTCCGTCGATTTTGCTTCCATCCGTGTTCTCAACCTGAACTTCAACCTTTGATCCGTTGCGCGTCGCATGCACGCGAACATGCTGAGGGGTTGCTTTGTGCTTGGCAATCAGGTCGGCAAGCTCCATCGCATGGGTACCAATCAGGTCTTCTTGACCGTTCACTACCATTTGCGGTGTATAGACTGAACTGCGAGCATACTTTTGCGCATAAAGTCGTTGACGCTGGGCGTTTTCAGGGTCGGCAAACACGTCTTTCCAACCGATATAGTCCCAATAGTCCACATGCATCGACAAGGTGATTACATCATCTCGCTTGGCCAGTTTACGCATCATCTTGTCCGCAGGCGGGCAGGATGAGCATCCTTGCGAGGTAAACAACTCCACAACGACAGGGTTGTCCTGCGCAACTAGGGGCGACGCAAAGGCGACATAAATCGCAATCGCCGCAGAAAGTACTCGTTTCATCAATTTGGACATTCCTGTTGTTCCACACTGGTTTAGCCGCGGCCCGATGAAATATCCAATCAAGGTTTCTTGAGACAAAGGTGATTGCACACCCTGGTTTCAATTGTGTGCAATGGTATACAAAGTGACGCACAAGGCGTTATAGCTATTGAATGCTGCTGCCGACTGATGCAAATAGCGCCCAGCACATTCCCATTTCAATGACTTCTATGAGGGAGGCCAATCTATGCCCATTACAGTCGGACAGGACACAGCCAAAACGCGCAAGATACTAACGCAAAAAGGCAAGACTATTTCCTATTATTCAATCCCCGCCGCCACCGAGGCCGGTCTGGGTGATTTCTCAAAACTGCCTGCCGCTTTGAAGGTCGTGCTGGAAAACATGTTGCGCTTTGAAGACGGCACATCCGTTCAGGTAGACGACATCAAGGCGTTTGCCGAATGGGGCACCAACGGTGGCAAGAACCCACGCGAGATCGCCTATCGCCCTGCCCGTGTGTTGATGCAAGATTTCACCGGCGTGCCTGCGGTTGTCGATCTGGCTGCGATGCGCGACGGGATTGTGGCGCTTGGCGGTGATCCGCAGAAAATTAACCCCCTGAACCCCGTTGATCTGGTCATTGACCACTCTGTTATGATTGACGAATTCGGCACCCCCCGCGCGTTTCAGTTCAATGTTGAACGTGAATATGAACGTAACCTTGAGCGCTATACCTTCCTGAAGTGGGGCCAGAACGCCTTTAACAACTTCCGCGTAGTTCCCCCCGGAACCGGCATCTGCCACCAGGTCAATCTGGAATATCTGTCGCAAACCGTTTGGACTGACACCGATCAGGACGGCCACGAGGTCGCCTATCCGGATACTTTGGTCGGCACTGACAGCCACACCACCATGGTCAACGGCGCTGCCGTTTTAGGCTGGGGTGTTGGCGGCATCGAAGCCGAGGCCGTGATGCTGGGCCAGCCGATTTCGATGCTGATTCCCGAAGTCATCGGGTTTGAATTGACCGGCGAGATGGTCGAAGGCACAACCGGCACCGATCTTGTGCTGAAAGTCGTCGAAATGCTGCGCGAAATGGGCGTTGTCGGAAAATTTGTCGAATTTTACGGTGCGGGTTTGGACAATCTTCCACTAGCAGATCGTGCCACCATCGCCAACATGGCCCCCGAATACGGCGCGACCTGCGGATTCTTCCCGATTGACGGCGAAACCTTGCGCTATCTGCGCAATACAGGTCGTGACGAAGACCGCGTTACGCTAGTCGAAACCTACGCCAAGGCCAACGGCTTGTGGCGCGGTGACGATTATGCACCGATCTACACCGATACTTTGTCTTTGGACATGGGCACCATCGTGCCTGCCATTTCCGGTCCCAAGCGACCACAGGATTACGTGGCGCTGACCGATGGCAAGACGGCATTCCACAAGGAAATGGAAGACACGTTCAAACGTCCGATGGGCAAGCAAGTCGCGGTTGATGGCGAAGACTATACCATGGAAAGCGGCAAGATCGTCATTGCGTCGATCACGTCCTGCACCAACACATCCAACCCGTATGTGATGATCGGCGCCGGCCTCGTGGCACGCAAAGCTGCTGCTTTGGGTCTGAACCGCAAGCCATGGGTAAAAACCTCACTGGCCCCCGGCTCGCAGGTTGTCTCTGCCTATCTCGAAGCTGCCGATCTGCAAAAAGATCTGGATTCGATTGGCTTTAACCTCGTGGGTTATGGCTGTACCACATGTATCGGCAACTCGGGCCCGATCCAGCCAGAACTCAGCAAAGCCATTGCTGATGGAGATCTGGTCGCCACTTCGGTTCTGTCTGGTAACCGAAACTTTGAGGGCCGGATATCCCCGGATGTGCGCGCCAACTATCTCGCGTCGCCCCCCCTTGTGGTCGCTTATGCACTGGCCGGAACATTGGACATTAACCTGATGACCGACGTGATCGGGCAGGACAAAGACGGCAATGACGTCTATCTGCGCGACATCTGGCCAACCAACAAAGAGGTCGCCGATCTGGTACAAGAGACCGTCACACGCGAGGCGTTTCTGACCAAATACGCTGACGTGTTCAAAGGTGATGAAAAATGGCAGGCGGTCGAAACCACGGATCAGCAGACCTATGACTGGCCACCGGCGTCGACCTATGTGCAGAACCCGCCCTATTTTCAGGGCATCACTATGGACACCAAAAAGATCGAAAACATCGACGGTGCCAAGGTACTGGCCCTGCTCGGAGACATGATCACCACCGACCATATCTCGCCCGCTGGTTCGTTCAAAGCCGAAACACCTGCAGGTCAGTATCTGATCGACCGTCAGGTGCCACAGCGCCAATTCAATTCGTACGGGTCACGACGCGGCAACCACGAAGTGATGATGCGCGGCACATTCGCCAATATCCGCATCAAGAACGAAATGCTGGATGGAGTCGAAGGCGGCTATACCAAAGGCATGGATGGTGCCCAGACGTCAATCTTTGACGCAGCGATGGCCTATCAGGATGCGGGCGTACCCCTGGTGATCTTCGGCGGCGAACAATACGGTGCCGGGTCATCCCGTGACTGGGCAGCCAAAGGCACCGCGTTGTTGGGTGTCAAGGCCGTAATCGCCGAAAGCTTTGAGCGGATTCACCGCTCAAACCTGGTTGGCATGGGCGTCATCCCGTTTGAGTTCACCGGAGGCGACAGCCGTAAATCTCTGGGTCTGACGGGTGCTGAAACAGTGGCCATTCACGGGCTGGACAGCGTCACGCCATTGGCCGAAGTGCCCTGCACCATTACTTTCCCTGATGGCCGCGAGAAAACCATAACGCTGAAATGCCGGATCGATACTGCGGTCGAAATCGACTATATCGAAAACGGCGGCGTGCTGCATTACGTACTGCGTAACCTGGCGAAATCCTAAAGGCGGCACATGAATGACACCAACACAATCACCGCCTATCACGCGCATGTTTATTTCGACACGAACACCGTCAACCAAGCGCGCGTGATATGTGAACAAGCGGCTGATCTATTTGGTGTCTCCATGGGACGCATGCACGAAAAAACGGTGGGACCACATCCAATGTGGTCCTGCCAACTGGGCGCATCCCCGG
>PIVL01000037.1 GCA_003354145.1 Paracoccaceae bacterium | reverse complement strand
AATAGCATAAGAAATCACTTCGGGTGGAAAGCGGTGGCCCTTGAAGGCCCCGGAATGTTTGGCTTTGGTCATCCAGTCTGATACTCACCTGAAGTCCGCCCGTCAACTTGACGATACCCCCCAGCGATCCGGCCAGGGGCACCCACGCCGCAAACATCAACAGCGGCCATTCGAGCACGAAAAAGATACCCAGAAACAAACCCGATAGCGCTGTGCTGAACAGCGACCCATCCAACAGATGAACCGCCGACATCAGGCTGGCAAGCGTGACGCAAAGCGAGGAAAACTGTGCGCGTGTCACCCGAAAATATCACGCAGCTTGCGCTTGAACATCTTGCCGGATGCGTCGCGCGGCAGGGTTTCCATCACATGCAGATCACGCGGAATAGTGTAATCCGCGATGCGGTCTTGCAGGAAATTGCGCACCTCGGCCAAGGTCAGATCATCACCGGGCCTTAGTTGCACGGCGGCAGCCACACGTTCGCCCATATCCACGTCGGGCAGACCAAACATCGCACAATCCAAGATCACAGGATGCTGGATCAGCGCCGCCTCGATCTGCGCCGGATAGATGTTCACCCCACCCGAGATAATCATATCCTTCTTGCGATCCGTCAGAAACAGATAGCCTTGCGCATCAAGATAACCAACATCACCGCAGGTGATCAGTCCCTTGTGTTCAATCGCGGCCCGGTCTTCCGGCAGGCCTTGATAGGCGAAATCAGGATAGCTGTGCAGGCGGACAAATATCTCGCCCACAACGCCGGTTGGGCACTCAACGCCATTTTCGTCGAACACCATTATCGTGGCATCGGGCACCGCACAGCCAACGGTTCCGGGATGCGCCAAGGCTTCGTGTGGGCTGCAATAGGTCACACCACCGGTTTCGGTACCGCCGTAATATTCATAGATAACCGGACCCCACCAGTCGATCATCGCGCCTTTTACCTCTGCCGGGCAAGGCGCGTCGGCATGCACCACATGCGTCAGTGAAGACACATCATAGCGCGCGCGCACCGCATCAGGCGTCTTCAACAGACGCACGAACATCGTCGGCACCACAAACGCATGGGTGATCTGATGTGCTGCGATCAAAGCCAACATTTCTTCGGCATCAAACCGGGGTTGCAAAATGATATCACCGCCGGTGAAAAACGCCGACATCGCGTTGCGGTTAGGGGCGCTGTGATACATCGGCGCAACGATCAGCGTATGCGCGCCTTTGACAAACGCGTTATGATTGCCTGATTTGTTGACCCCTACGGGCCCCAACCGCCGCACCCCTTTGGGCCGCCCGGTGGTCCCGGAGGTATAGATCATCGCGGCTTGCGGGTGCGGCGGCGGGCCGTCCCATTCGGGATGCTCGCCAAGCCAATCGGCCCAATTGGCCACACCCTGCGGCACCTGCGTTTCGGCGTCAGAAATACCAAACGTCTGTGCGATCCCGGGGGGTGTTTCAACAACCAGAACTGTCAACCCGCGCAGCACATCGTCGGGAATATCCGCGCCGATCCGACGCCAGATATCCGCATGCACGACCCAGACGGTTGCCCCACTGTCGCGCAACAAATAGCTGGCTTCGTCGCCTGTGTAATGCCAGTTGATGGCCGTCGCGACGGCCTCGATCATCGATGCGGCAAGCGTGGCGGCAAAAAACGCCGCCTCGTTGCGCAACATGATCGCAATCGTGCTGCCACGGCCCAACCCGGCTGCGTTCAACCCCGAGGCCGCCCGCCGCGCGTCACGGTGGATGGTGTCAAAGGTGACAATGTGATCCGCGCAGATCAGTCGGCCTTGTGAATCTTGCGCCAAGTTATGCGCCCTTGAAAACCGGTTTGCGCTTTTCAACAAACGACGTCACACCTTCGCGGAAATCCTGTGTTCCGAATGCCTTGGCCTGACTGCTTGCCTCGAGCCGCAGCACTTCTTCCAGCGGCGCGGTTCCTGCGACTGAAATCTCTCGCTTGATCAGCCCCAGCGACTGCGTCGGCCCTTGGGCCAGTTTCGCGCCCATTGCAAACGCAGCCTCCATCAGCGCACTGTCGTCGTAAACACGGTGGACCAGCCCCCAGTCATGCGCGGTTCTGGCGTCAATCGCTTCGCCCAGCATCGCCATGGCAGCGGCCCGCCCCGCGCCGATCTTGTGGGTCAGCATATAGGACGCGCCGCCATCCAAAACCGCGCCAATGCGCACGAAAGAAGCCGTAAATTTTGCGGATTCAGCCGCAAGGACGATATCCGCCGCCAGTGCCACGCTGAAACCTGCCCCCGCCGCCGGACCGTTGACCGCCGCAATCACGGGCACCGGCAACACCCGCAACAGCATGCTCATCTGATTGATGCCGTTGGTCACCTGACGCTCGATTATTGGGATGCGCTCAAACAATGTATCTGGGTTCAGATCCGCGCCACTGCAAAACCCGCGACCCGCGCCGGTAATCAGTATCGCCCGGGCGCGGGGGGTTTCGGTTTCTTCACGCAATAGCTTTACAACGGTATCGCGCATCTCGTCAGAAAAGGCGTTTAACCGCTCGGGTCTGTTCAGCGTGATGACCAGCAGGTCACCCTGCCAGTCCACCAGTAGATCAGCCATCTTAAACGCCCTCTTTGCCGACAATCGTCAACGAACAAACGTTCTGATGCGGGAACCCGCCCAGATTATGGGTCATGCCAAACACCGGTTCCTGCTGGCGTTGACGTGCGCCCGCACGGCCCTGCATTTGCAAATACATCTCGTAGATCATGCGAATGCCCGACGCGCCAATCGGGTGGCCGAAACATTTCAACCCGCCGTCGATCTGGCAGGGTATTTTGCCATCGGCGTCATAGAACCCATCCATCACATCCCTGATCGCCCCGCCTTCGGGCGAGATGAACAGATCTTCCATCGTCACCAGTTCGGTGATCGAAAAACAATCATGCACCTCGAACAGGCTCATCTGTTCACGTGGGTTGATGATGCCCGCTTCCTTGTAGGCATTTTGCGCTGCCACCCGCGTTGTTTCGAAATAGCTGCCATCCCAGTTGTTATACTCGGCCTCGGCCCCGTTCGAGCCGGACAGCTGGATCGCCTTGACGGTTACAAGGTCTTTCTTGCCAAGCGATTTCGCGATCTCGGGCGTTGTCACGATAACGCAGGCCGACCCATCGCTGACCCCACAGCAATCATACAGGCCCAGAGGGTCGGCAATCATCGGCGCATTCAGCACCTTTTCTTCGGTGATGCGACTGCGCAGATGCGCCTTGGGGTTCAGCGCGCCATTGTCATGGCTCTTGATCGAGATATGCGCCATCGCCCGTTTAAGGTCATCCTTGTTCACACCGTGCTTGGCCCGGTACGCCGTTGCCAACTGTCCAAACGATCCGGGGGCTGAAATGTTGGGCCAATAAAGGTCATTGACCGTGCCGCGCCCGCGTTGCGGCAACCCGCCGTACCCGGTATCCTTCAGCTTTTCGACCCCCAGCGCCAGTGCAATATCGCAAGCACCGGATGCCACCGCATAGACAGCACCGCGAAACGCTTCGGTGCCGCTGGCGCAGTAATTCTCGACCCGGCTGACGGGGATATATGCCAGGCGCAGCGCCTTGGCCAAGGGAACGGCCGATTTGCCGACGTGCTGCTCTTCGATTGCCGTGCCCAGCCACGCCGCGTCGATCTGGCTTTTCTCAATGCCCGCATCCTCCAGCGCCTCAGTGAATGCCTCGACCATCAGATCTTCGGCGCTGTCCATCCAGCGTTCGCCGAATTTGGAACAACCCATGCCAAGAATGGCGACTTTATCTTTGATACCGCTAGCCATGATCAATTATCCTTTTGTTGCATTTGTCTGGACCGGCGTTGCCTTCCAGAAATACCGCCGGAAACCGCGGGCATTGTCATAATCCTTGACCCGGAACATCATCCGCATCTCAAGCCCCACATCAAGTTCCTCGTCCGGGTCAATATCGGTGAAATCATTCATCAGACGCCCGCCACCTTCAAATTGCACCATGCCGTAATAGGCGGGCGGATCAGGGGAATAGGTCAGACGGTCGGCTGTAAAGCTGTTTAGCCGCCCGGTCTTTTCCGCAAACGGGTGGTCTTTTTGGCTGTCCACCGCGCCGCAATTGGGGCTTACGCAAATATTGGTTTTAGGGAACTGTACCGTGCCGCAGGCCGTGCATTCACCGCCCATCATCTTTTGTGCCATATCCTTGGTGCGATAATGTGTCGAAAGGCTTGTGGCCTTGTCCAGTTCCGAGCGGATGCCCCGCTCCATCACCATCAGATCATTGAAGGCAAGGAACTTGTGATAGTTTCCCTCTGCGCGTCGCCGCGCCAGATGACCTGTGATGCCGACGCGCGGGGCAAGTTTTTTCAATGCCTCGGTGGTTTCAAACAACAGCACATCACAGCCCTGCCCGAACCCAACCACAAGGATGCGGTCGCCGGGCTTGGCGTCTTCCAACGCTTTGATCAACATGACCAACGCGTGCGCTGTTCCGGTCTCGCCACAAGTGGCTTGCAGATTGTCGGCCACAGCTTCGGCGGGTACCCCAAGCTTTTTCGCCAGCCCCGCCGCCACGTTGCGCGCAGCGGGCGGAAAGCAGAACGAACTGATGTCACTTGCCGCGACGCTAGCCTGTTCCAGCACCCGGGTCACAACCGGCGGCACGATCTGGTTATATCCCTCATCCCTGATCCAGCGCGCTTCCCAGGCATAGTCGAACTCTTCGCCCTGGCCGCGATAGTGATCGACAAAATCAACCGCCTCAGAACTGGCCGCCAAAAGCCGTGCAACAACGTCGCCCTGCCCGACCAACAGCGCGGCAGCACCGTCGCCATAGCTCATCTCTAGCGGCGCTGCGGCCTTGGTCTGCCGTTTGTCGGCGGCGATCACAAGCGCCGGGGCATCCCCCGCCGAGCGCAGCGCCAGCGCCAAAGCCGAGGTGCCCGCACGCTGCGAAGACGCCAGATCAACCGTCAGCGCATCAGCGTTGATATCAAGCGCATCACCGACGATCCCGGCGTTCTGGCGATCTTGAAACGGAAAACTGGTAGAGGCCATGAACAGCCCCGACAAGCCGGCGCGGTCGTGCCCCGTCAGACAATCGCGCCCGGCCTCAACCGCCATGGTCACGCTATCCTCGTCCCAATTGGCCATCGTGCGTTCGCCTTTGGCCAACCCGCGCAAACCGGGGTTAAACCAACTGTGTGCTTTGGCGATTTCGCTGCGTTGCAGTCGCGCTTTGGGCAGGTAGCCGCCAAAGGCAATAATGCCAGTATCCATAATATTCCCCAATTCCTATTTCGTATTTGTAATTCGCTTGAAGGCACCCGAAGCCGTGGCAATCAGATTGCCCTGCGAATCCGTGATATTGCTTTCAGCAAAAAAGATGCTCCGCCCGCCGCCAACAACCCGCCCTTCCGCAATCATGTGCCCTTCGGTGAGCGGTTTGATGAAATTTGTAGTGAGCGAGATGGTCATGCTGAGCGTGCGTTTCGCGGGTGGCGGGCGATAACAGCCACTGATGCCGCAGGCATAATCCAACGCGGTCAAGGCAACACCGCCATGGGCGATGCCCAGAACGTTAAAGTGATGCGGCTCCACATCAAGCGTAATCCGGGCAAAATCTTCGGACCAGTCGATCGACTTAAATCCGACGTGCTCCAGAAATCCGCCCGTTGGGGCATCTTCAACTTGTGTCATAATGCACCCTCGGCATAGGCCTTTCGCAAGGCGATCTTGTCCACCTTGTTGATCGGCGTCAGTGGTAAGCTTTTGATGGTGAACGTCACGCCGCGCGGGCATTTGTAATGTGCAATCCGCGCGCGCGCATGTTCGATAATCTCTTGGGCGCTGACGTTTGCCGCAGGTTTCAGCACCACCACCGCCTGCACCGCCTCGCCCCATTTGTCATCCGGCACGCCAATGACCGCAACTTCCGCAATCGCGGGATGAAGGGAAATCACGTTTTCAACCTCAATGGGATAAACGTTTTCGCCACCCGAAATGATCATGTCCTTGATGCGCCCCACAACATAAAGGAAGCCATCCGCATTCAGATAGCCACTGTCACCTGTGTGATACCAGCCACCCCTGAATGACAGCGCCGTTTGCTCTGGATTGCCGCGATAGCCGCGCGCCACGTTCGGGCCGCGGGCGATGATCTCGCCCACTTCGCCCGTAGGCAGGGCATTCCCTGCCGCATCGGCGATCCGCAGATCCACATGCGCGCAAATACGCCCAACCGAGGTCATCTTGCCCGCAAACGGCCCTTCAAGCGTGTGATATTCTGCCGTCAGTACCGTCAGCACCGGCGAGGCTTCGGTCATGCCAAACGCCTGTGCGAACCTGATCTGCGGCATCTCCTTCATGACCCGGCTTAACAGGGCCTCGGGGATCGGCGCCGCGCCATAGGTCATCATCCGTAACGACGACAAATCGCTATCGGCAAAATCCGGGTGATCAAGGATCATCACCAGCATCGTCGGCACGGTCTGCGCGACATTGACGCCATAGGCGGGAACAAGCCGCAGCATTTCGCCCGGATCAAACCGTTGCATGATCACGGTGTGCGCGCCCAGAACCACGGCGCTGTAAACGCGCGATCCTGACCCGGCGTGAAACAATGGCCCCGATACCAGATGCGTCTCATTCTCTTTGAAGCCATAAGGCGCAAGAGTGCCAAGCGCATTGCTCATCACATTGTTATGCGACAGTTCCACGCCTTTGGGGTGCCCCGTGGTGCCGCCGGTATAAAGCAGAATAATAGTGTCGTCGTCCTGTCCCGCCAGTGTGGGATCAAGTGGTTTGGCCGCGCTATTCGCGATGTCGTCATAAGACAGTTCACCCGGGCGCAACGCCATTTCACCCGCACCCATGACCACGGTTATGCTCTCAACCTGCGCAGCAACCGCCCGGGCCATATCCATATGCGCCGCGTCCGCGATCAGCACCATGGGATCGCAATCCGCCAAGACTTCGACCATTTCCGCCTTGGAAAGACGATAGTTTAGTGGCACGCAGGCCGCGCCGACCAGCGACGGAATAAAATAAAGTTCAAACAGATAGTGCGAATTAAAGCCCAAATGCGCGACAAGGTCACCAGATCCGACCCCCAATTCATGTAGTTTTGCCGCCATTGCCCGACAGCGCGAACGGGTCTGAGCCCAGGTAAAGCTCTCTTCCAAAAAGGTGAGTGACGGCGCATCGGGTCGGTGAAACGCCGCCTTCTCCACATAGTCAAACATGCGGTTCATGCACTGCGCCCCAGCAGGTCACGGCCAATAATCTCGCGCATGATTTCGCCGGTGCCGCCGGCAATCCGGCTCATCCGCGCATCGGCCCATGCCCGCGCAATCGGGTATTCCCACATATAGCCATAGCCGCCGAATTTCTGCAGGCATTCGTCCAGCACCTCGCCCATTTTCTCGGATGTCAGCATCTTGGCCGTCGCCGCATCAACCGGGCTCAGCTCTCCTACCAGATGCATTTCCATGCAACGATCGACAAACACCCGCATTATGGTGACGGCGGCTTTTACTTCTGCCATCTTGAAACGGGTGTTCTGAAAGTCTGCAATATTGCGCCCGAACGCTTTGCGTTCAGTGACATATTCCACCGTCCAGTCCAGCGCACTTTCCATGATCGAAGCACAGCGGACCGCCTGAAGCAGTCGTTCCTGCGCCAGCTGTTCCATCAGTTGAACAAAGCCGCGCCCCTCACCGCCAATAATATTCGATGCCGGCACCCGCACGTCATCAAAGAACAGTTCCGAGGTATCTTGCGCCTTCCAGCCGATTTTCTCTAAATTGCGGCCGCGCCTGAACCCTTCGCGGTCCGCTTCGACCAGTACAAGCGACACGCCTTTTCCACCAGCCGTCGGGTCAGTTTTGCAGGCGACAATGATAATATCCGACATCTGACCATTGGTGATGAACACCTTTTGGCCGGAAATGATCAGGTCATCGCCGTCACGTCGCGCTGTTGTGCCGATATTCTGCAAATCGGATCCGGCACCGGGTTCGGTCATTGCAATGGCCCCGATCACCTCTCCGGTCACCATTTTGGGCAGCCATTTCTGTTTCAGTGCGTCACTGGCGTAATGGACCAGATAAGGCGCTACAATATCAGAGTGGAGCGTGAACCCCGGCCCCATCGCACCTGCGCGGGCAAATTCCTCTAATACGATGGCACTATAGAGAAAATCTGCGCCAGCGCCGCTGTATTCCTCGGGCAGCATTGGGCAAAGCAGCCCGTATTCACCCGCCTTCAGCCACGCCTCGCGGCTGATCTGGCCGTCCTTTTCCCACTGGGCGTGGAAGGGGGTAATATGCTGCGCCACAAACTTACGCACCGTGTCACGAAACGCGTCGTGATCAGTTGAAAACAAGGTACGTGTGAACATCGTCAGATCCCTTTTGGTCATTTTCTCGGGGCAAACCTGCACTCCGAACTTGTCAAAAAGATAGGATTGTGAAATTTAATTAGCAAGCGAATTATATTTACCCCACCGACGGCAGACCGCCGACGGAAACACAGGAGAGACCAAAATGTCGGAACAGGAATTGCTGACAGGCAAAGTGGCGTTGGTGACAGGCGCAGGGCGCGGCCTTGGCCGGGAAATCGCCCTTCTTCTGGCCAAAAAAGGTGCCAAGGTTATCGTTAATGATCTGGGCGGCAGTGGCGGCGGTGAGGGCGAAGACACAGCCCCCGCACAAGAGGTCGTGAACGAAATCAAAGCCGCCGGCGGCGAGGCGGCCCCAAATTTTGACAGTGTTGGCAACTTTCAGGCGGCCCAGGGCATGGTTGATCAGGCGGTCGATACCTTTGGCGGCATCGACATCGTGGTCAACAACGCGGGCATCCTGCGCGATGCCATCTTTCACAAATCCACCGAAGAGGAATGGGACCTTGTCATCAACGTCCACCTCAAAGGCGCGTTTGCCGTCAGCCGTGCGGCCGCCACACGTTTTCGCGAACAAAGCTCGGGGCGCATGGTTCACATGACCTCGACCTCGGGTCTGATCGGCAACTTCGGACAGGCCAACTATGCCGCCGCAAAGCTTGGCATTGCCGGGTTGTCGCGCTCGATCTCGCTTGACATGGCGCGCTATAACGTAACCTCGAACGCCATTGGCCCCTTCGCCTGGAGCCGCCTTATTGGCACCATTCCGATCAACAACGAAGCCGACCGCATCCGCATTGAGCGCATGCAGCAAATGACCCCAGCCAAGATTGCGCCACTGGTTGCGGCCCTTGCGTCTGACGCGGCCCAAAACGTCACCGGCCAGATTTTTGTGGCCCGCGGCAGTGAGATTTTGTTGATGAGCCAGCCACGCCCGCTGCGTTCTATGGCGCGCCCGGATGGCTGGACACCGGAAACAATTATTGAACATGCATTCCCGGCGATGTCCTCGGCCTTTACCCCGCCGGACCGTTCAGCAGATGTGTTCTGCTGGGATCCGATCTGATGGGTTTTAGTGCTGAGAAGCTGACGACATGGCCCTTTGAAGAGGTCACCCAGACCTATACTGAAAAGGATTCCATCATTTATGCGCTTGGCATCGGCGTGGGTCATGATCCGCTGGATCAGGCCCAGTTGAACTATGTGTATGAAGAGGCCGATTTTGCCGCCTTTCCCAGCATGGCTGTTGTTCTGGCCGGGCCGGGGTTTTGGTCACGCGACCCGGGCACCAGCATCGAGTGGGAGAAACTTCTGCACGGCGAACAGGGCATTGTTCTGCACCGCCCCCTGCCCCCGTCTGCGACCGTCACCGCGACCACCCGTGTAACCCAAGTGCTGGACAAAGGCGCGGGCAAAGCTGCGTTGATCTACACCGAACGCGATCTGGTGGATCAAGCGACAGGCGAAATGCTGGCAACCCTGACATCGACAGTCTTTGCCCGTGGCAATGGCGGTTTTGGCGGCGTTTCCGGGCCTCAGGACCCGCCGCATGCAATCCCGGACCGCACGCCGGATGCGGTTTGCGATTCGCCCACTAATGCCTCGGCGGCCCTGCTTTACCGTCTGTCGGGCGATCCCAATCCGCTGCACGCTGACCCCAAGGTGGCCGCAGGTGCCGGGTTCAAGGCCCCCATTCTGCATGGTCTTTGCACGTTGGGCATCGCCGCACATGCCGTGTTGAAAACCTTTGCCGCCTATGATTCAACCCGTTTCAAATCGCTTAGGTTGCGGTTTTCCAGCCCGGTTTATCCCGGCGAGACGATCCGCACTCAGATGTGGAAGGACGGCACAAAAATATCCTTTCGCGCCTATGTGGTCGAACGTGATGTGATGGTGCTGAACAACGGTTGCATCGAAATTTCTGAAAGCTGAGGTGCTGCCATGGGTCCGTTGACCGGTGTTAAGATCGTTGAGTTCGCCGGGATTGGACAGGGCCCGTTTGCGGGGATGATGCTGGCGGATATGGGCGCAGAGATCCTGCGCATTGAACCTTAAGGTACCGGGGGCGGCGCAGGTGGCGCTGCGCCTTATCGGCCAGGCTGATGCCCTGATCGAAGGGCTCCGCCCCGGGGTGATGGAAAAACTGGGGCTGGGGCCAGAGGTCTGTCACGACCTGAACCCGTCATTGGTTTATGGCCGCATGACCGGTTGGGGCCAGACGGGGCCGCTTGCCAAAGCTGCCGGACATGACATCAACTATATCGCACTTTCCGGCGCACTTTGGGCGATTGGCGAAGCCGACCGTGACCCGGTTCCGCCGCTGAACCTGCTGGGTGACTTTGGCGCGGGCGGCATGATGCTGGCCTATGGCATCGCCTGCGGCCTGATGCGGGCGCGCGACACCGGCCAAGGTGACGTGGTGGACGCCGCGATCTGTGATGGGACGGCGGCCCTTATGGCACCGATCTATGCGCAAATGGCCAAGGGGATTTGGGTCAATGAACGCCAGTCAAACCGCCTTGACGGGGCTGCGCCCTACTATGGTGTTTACAAATGCGCTGATGGCAAATGGATTTGCATCGCCCCGCTGGAACCGCAGTTTTTTGCGCTGTTCCTTGACCTGCTGGGCCTGAAATCAGCAGACTTCACAGACCGGCTTAACACCGCAACATGGGCGCAACACCGCGCCCTGTTTGAGGGCCTTTTTGCCGCGCGCACCCGCGATGAATGGTGCGACGTCTTTGAAGGCACCGATGTTTGCTTTGCCCCGGTCCTTGATCTGATCGAGGCACCGCAACATGCCCACAACCGCGCGCGTCAGGTGTTTGTGAAGGGCGCGGGTTTTGCGCAACCTTCCCCTGCGCCGCGCTTTCAAAATGCGACCCCCGAAATGCCAAGCCCGCCGCCGGTGCCGGGGTCAGACAATAAGACAGCCCTGTCCGACTGGGGTTTCAGCCCCGAGGAAATCGATAAAATCGCCGCTGACGGAATATTTTGATGGCAAACCCATATCCCTTGCTGGGCGGGTCGCTTGATCTGGGATTCACTCAGCTTAAGAACCGCGCGATCATGGGGTCGATGCACACCGGGCTTGAGGATGTGACAGGTGGGGCCGAACGCCTTGCGCGATATTTCGCAGAACGGGTCGAGGGCGGTGTCGGCATGATCATCACTGGCGGCATTTCCCCCAATTTTGAGGGTGGCGGCCGGGCGATGATGCACAATGCGGCGGATATTGCCCAACACCGCATCATCACAACCGCCGTGCACGGTGCCGATGCGGACGTGAAAATTTGCATGCAGATATTGCACATGGGTCCGCTGGCGCATTGCGATGTTTCAGTTCCCCCGTCTGGGGTGAAATCCCGCATCTCACGCTATACGCCTCTGGCGCTGGATAAGGCTGGCATTGAAAAGCAACTGGCCGATTTTGTTGCCGCTGCCCTGCGCGCTCAGCAGGCCGGGTATGACGGCGTCGAAATTATCGGCTCTGCCGGGTATCTCATCAGTACTTTCCTGGTGAAAAAGACCAACCTGCGCGACGATCAATGGGGTGGGCCTTTTGAAAACCGCATGCGGTTCGCGATTGATGTCACACGCCGCATCCGCGAGGCTGTCGGCCCGGATTTCATCCTTATTTTCCGGGTGCCGGGCATGGATATGCTTGAGGGCGGGTTGGAATGGGATGAGGTCGTGCACCTTTCCCAGGCGATCGAGGCCGCAGGTGCGACCCTGATTTCCACGCATTTCACATGGCACGAGGCAACAGTTCCCACCATTGCCACGATGGTCCCGCGCGCGGCGTTCACAAGTGTCACAGGTCGGTTGCGCAAGCACTTGGGCATTCCGGTCATCACGTCGAACCGTATCAACATGCCCGATGTGGCCGAAGCCGTGTTGGCGTGTGGGGACGCTGATTTGGTTTCAATGGCGCGACCCATGCTAGCGGGTGCGCAGATCATCAACAAAGCGTTTGATGGCCGGGCAGATGAGATCAACACCTGTATCGCCTGCAATCAGGCCTGCCTTGATCACGCCTTTAGCAATCGGCTGACCAGTTGTCTGGTTAACCCCCGCGCCTGCCACGAGACAGAGCTGAATTATACCCCGACCGCAGCGCCGAAATCCATCGCCGTGGTAGGGGCCGGA
This sequence comes from Paracoccaceae bacterium, assembly GCA_003354145.1. Lineage (GTDB taxonomy): Bacteria > Pseudomonadota > Alphaproteobacteria > Rhodobacterales > Rhodobacteraceae > NORP181. The sequence goes on along the minus strand of PIVL01000037.1, from coordinate 9,575 downwards.
CCTGCCGGATTGTCCTTTGCCAATGTTGCAGCGCAGCGCGGCCACCACGTCACCTTGTTTGACGCGGCATCAGAAATCGGCAGCCAATTCAACCTTGCCAAACAAATTCCGGGCAAGGAAGAATTCCATGAAACCCTGCGCTTTTTCCGCCGCATGATCGACTTGCACGGCATTGACCTGCGCCTGAACCGGCGCGTCACGGCCGATGATCTGACAGGTTTTGATGACGTGGTTATCGCCACAGAGATCACCCCGCGCACCCCGGACATCAAGGGCATCACCCACCCGTCAGTGGTTAGCTATGTTGATGTTCTGACCGGTGCGGTGCCGGTCGGCAAGACGGCTGCCATCATCGGTGCCGGTGGCATCGGCTTTGATGTGGCCGAGTTCATTACCCATGAGGGGCCATTCGCCGCTCTGCACCTTGATGTCTTTGCCCGCGAATGGGGTATTGATTTTAAGAACCATCCGCCCGGTGGTGTAAGCGGGGTGGAACCCCGGATCGCCGCGCCGACCCGCACCGTTACGCTGTTGCAACGCAAGGATACATATGTCGGCAAGGGCTTGGGGAAATCCACCGGCTGGACCCATCGTTTGTCACTGAACAGGCGCGGTGTGCGGATGCTGAACGGTGTCAGCTATGAACGTATTGATGACGTGGGTCTGCATATCACCACCCATGCGGGGCCTGATCTGATCGCCGCCGAGACCATAATTATCTGTGCCAGGCAGACGTCACTGCGCTGCCTTTATGATGAGCTTTCTGCCAGCAACGCCACCACCCATTTGATCGGCGGGGCATTCAAGGCGGCGGAACTGGACGCAAAAGCCGCGATTCATCAGGCCTGCCATCTGGCGGCAGAGATTTGATCAGCTTGTAAGTGGCCCGGCCCCGCTAAGGTGCCGTTCCCATCAGTTTTGAAATCACCTGCAACATCACCTCGTCCGCGCCGCCGCCAATAGAGCCGATCCTATAGTCGCGGAACTTACGCGAAATTGGGCTGTCCCAGACATAGCCATGCCCGCCCCAATATTGCAGGCAGGCGTCATTCACTTCACGCTGCAAACGGCCAACCTTAAGCTTGGCCATAGAGGCAAGCATGGTCACATCCTCGCCCGCGACATATAATTCAACCGCCTTCGAGGTCAGCGCCCGCAACGCCTCGACCTCGGTCTGCAACTCGGCCAAGCGGAAATGCACCACCTGATTGTCAAGGATCGACCGCCCAAAGGCGCGGCGCTGGCGGGTGTATTCAATCGTCTCGCGGATCGCCTCGTCCATCACTGTGGGTCCACGGGCGGCGGCAAAAAGGCGTTCTTCCTGGAATTGCTTCATCTGATAGATGAACCCCCGCCCCTCTTCGCCAATCCGGTTGGCCTGAGGAACCCGCACATCATCAAGGAAAATCTGCGCCGTATCCGACGACATCATGCCGATTTTGCGGATCTTGTGACGGGTAATGCCGGGCGCATTCAGCGGCACGATGATCAGCGATTTGTTGCGATGCACCGGGCCGTCATCGGTGTTGCACAGGCAGCACATCCAATCGCCTTGCATGCCGTTGGTGATAAACATCTTGGACCCGTTGATGATGTAATCATCGCCATCTTTGCGCGCCTTGGTTTGCAGGCTGGCCACGTCAGAGCCAGCCCCGGCCTCGGTGACACCAACGCACGCCACCACCTCTCCGGCGATCGCAGGTGTCAAAAACTCGCGGCGCAGCGCATCGGATCCCCAGCGCGCCAATGCCGGCGTTGCCATCTGGGTCTGCACTCCGATGCTCATGGTAATGCCACCGCAATGGATCAGGCCCAGCGTTTCAGACGCCACCGCCTCATAGGAATAATCCAACCCCTGACCGCCAAATTCCACCGGTTTGGTGATGCCCAGAAACCCCTGCGCGCCAAGTTTGCGAAAAACCTCATGCGCGGGATAGATTTCGGCCTCTTCCCATGCATCAACATAAGGGTTGATCTCGGTGTCGATCAGCCCTTTCAGGCTGTCTTTCAACGCGTGATGTTCCGGTGTGAGAATCATTGGCTATCCTTTCAGGAAAAGGTCTTTCGCAATTCGGTCTTAAGAACTTTGCCGGCTGCAGACAGTGGCATCACATCAACAAAGGACACTGACTTGGGGCATTTGTAGCGCGCGATCAGGCTTTTACAGAATTCGATCAACTCGGCCTCGGTCGCCGTCTGTCCGGCTTTTTGCACGATGACCGCATGAACCGCCTCGCCCCAGGTCGCATCAGGTCGCCCGATCACCGCGCAATCCTTGATGGCAGGATGCTGGTACAGCGCATTTTCCACTTCGCTGGAAAACACGTTTTCGCCGCCGGTGATGATCATGTCCTTGATCCGGTCGACAAGAAACAGATAGCCATCGCCGTCCAGATAACCGCCATCCCCGGTGTGATACCAACCATCGATTACCGCCGCCGCGGTCAGTTCGGGCATGTTCCAATAGCCCCGCATAATGTTTGGCCCTTTGGCGCAAACCTCGCCCACTTCGCCCACATCACAAACCCGCCCATCAGGGGCTTCGATGCGCACCGAACAATACGGCACGGGTTGCCCGACAGAACTAAGCTTGTCGGCAAGGGGGCCGTTAGGGTCATGTGCCTCGGATTGCAAAATAGAGATCACCGGGCTGGCCTCGGTTGCGCCGTACCCCTGAACAAAAGAAACCTTGGGCAGCGCCGCCACCACACGCCGCAACAAGGGGACGGGCATAGGCGCCGCGCCATAGCTGATCCGTCTGAGTGCGCCCAGATCATAACCGGCAAACCCCGGCGCGTTAAATATCATGTTGACCGTCGTCGGCACCAGCAGCGCGTCGTTGACGCCTTCCGATTGCATCAATTCCAACGCCTCTTGCGGATCAAAGCGGTCCATCAGCACGACACGGTTATGCAACAATGCAAGCGAATACACCCGCGCACCGGCGGCCGCATGAAAGACCGGGGCGGATTGCAGGAAAACCTGCCCCTTTGGCAAGCGATAGGCCGCAACCGACCCATTTGCATTTGCGTAAAGATTGGCGTGGCTTAGCATCACGCCTTTGGAACGCCCGGTTGTGCCGCCCGTGTAAAACAGCACCGCCAGATCATCCCCGCCGCGATGCGACACAGCGTCAGGTTCGGCGTCAGCCAATAAGGTTTCGTAATCCAGAAACTCTTCGGGTGTTTGACCATCCCCGATGTAAATCAGGTGCCTGCAAAAATCGCAGGCCGCGGCAATCGCGCGGCCCTGTTCAAGATGCGCGTCATCAACCAGCAGTATACAAGGTCGGCTATCCTGCATGCATTGCAGCATTTCGGGCACAGCCCAGCGATAGTTAAGCGGCACCAACACAGCATCGGCATAATAGGGGCCAAAAAATGCCTCTAGGAACCGGACGGAATTCAGCGCCAGCACGCCGACATGATCATCCGCCCCAACACCCAACCCGCGCAAGGCACCACCAAGCCGTCTGGCACGTTCGGCGAATTCACCCCAGGTTTGCTTGCGGCCCTTAAACGTTGTGGCCGGCGCATCCGGGTTGTCCCGTGCGGTGTTTTCCAGAATGTCAGTTAATCGTGGTTTAGTCATCGGCGGTGTCAGCAAGGTGTTTTCCATAACGTGCAATGTGATGGTCTGCGTCACCAAAAGCAAACTCTGCTACGGTGACCCTTTTTACAAAGCGGCCCAGATCGTATTCATCTGTGACCCCGATGCCGCCGTGCATCTGGATCGCATGCTGGCATATCTGGCGGCCCTCTTCGGCAATCAGAATTTTGGCGGCTGAAACCGCCTGTGCGCGCGAAACCGCATCCTTGCTCATGGCAAGGTCGCAGGCCTCGAACACCAGTGACTTCATGTGCTCAAAAGCCACGGCCATATCGGCCATCTGATGCTGCAATACCTGAAAATTGCTGATCGGTTGGCCGAACTGGTGGCGAGTTTTCAGATACTCGGCCGTCATCGCAATGATTTTCTCAAGCGCGCCAAGCGCCTCGGCTGCGATCATCGCCGCACCGAGATCATAGACCGCCGCCATCACGGCAGCCCCATCCCCCAGCAAGGCATCGCCCTGGAGGCGAACATCGTGTAAGGCAATATCCGCCGCACCGCGCCCATCTGTCAGGGCATAATCCGTGCGGGTGATCCCCGCCGCGCCAGCATCCAGTGCGAAAAGCTTCACGCCATTGTCCAAACGCGCAGCAACGATGATGAGGTCCGCAAGGTCGCCGCCCAAGACAACACTTTTGCGCCCGTTAAGGATATAGCCATCCCCGTCACCCACGGCCTGCGTTTCCAGATGGTCCAGATCATAGCGCGCGCCGGGTTCTTCAAACGCAATAGAAACCTGCAAATGCCCTTCGGCAATCTGCGGCAACCACTTGGCCTTTTGGGCCTTTGATCCGGTCAGATTGACCGCCTGCATCCCGACCGCCGCCGTGGACAGAAACGGGATCACTGCCAGGTTTCGGCCAATTTCAAGCGCTGCAACCATGCCGTCGATCCCCAGGCCACCCATGCCGTCAAATTCTTCGGGCACTAGGGCCCCGGCCAGACCCATCTGGCAACACGCCGCCCAAACATCTGTTTCCTTGCCCGCAAACAACCGCACAACGCTGTCGGACAACATCCGCTGTTCTTCACTATATCCAAAATCCATGGCCTTAGAATCCGAACATTGTTTTGGCGATGATATTCTTTTGCACTTCGGTCGAGCCTCCGTAAATTGTGGTCTTGCGGCGATCAAAATAGGCGGGCGCGCGGGCTTTGGCATAGTCAGGCCCAACCGGTTCGCCGTTCCATGCGGGCTCCATCGCATCTGCCTGCCACGGCAACGCGTATGGGCCAAGCGCATCCATCTGCAATTCCACACTGCGCTGTTGCAACTGCGAGCCGCGGATTTTCAGGATTGACGGAAAGGCACCCTGGGCGCCCTCGGCCAGCATCCGTAAATTGGTCAGTTCTAATGCGCGCAGATCAATTTCCAGCCGCGCCAGTCGCGCCTGAAACAGCGGGTCTTCGATCAGCGGGCGACCGTTGCGTTTTTCCGTGCGGGCAATATGGCGCAACCGCACAAGATCGGCCTTGGTCATCCCGACGCCGGCAATCCCGGTGCGTTCATTGCCAAGCAAAAACTTGGCGTAACCCCAGCCTTTGTTTTCCTCTCCTACCAGATTTTCGGCGGGGACAATGACGTTATCCAGAAAGACCTCATTGACGAAGTGATCGCCGTCAAGCGTGCGAATGGGGCGCACGCTGATGCCGAGCGTCTTCATATCAATCAGCAAAAAGGAAATTCCGAGCTGTTTTTTAACACCGGGGTCAGTGCGCACCAGACAGAATATCCAGTCCGCGTAATGGGCATAAGACGTCCATGTCTTTTGACCATTCACAACAAAGTTGTCGCCGTCGCGCACCGCCGTTGTCTTGACCGACGCAAGGTCAGACCCCGCACCCGGCTCTGAAAAGCCCTGACACCAGTAGGTTTCGTTCGACACGATACCTGGTAAAAACCGCGCCTTTTGGGCCTTGCTGCCATAAGTATAGACAACCGGCCCAACCAGTCGGATACCAAAGGGCAACACCCGCGGCGCGCCGATGGCAAAGGTTTCCTCGTCAAAGATATTCTGTTGCACCGGCGACCAGCCACAACCGCCATGCTCTACCGGCCAGGCTGGCGCGATCCAGCCCTTTCGGGCCAGAATATTCTGCCAGCTATCATAGTCTTCTTTCTTGAAACGGATTTCCGCTGCCGACTTTGCCGCCAGTTCCGGCGGAAACTCGGCCTTCAGAAAATCACGCACCTCTTGCTGAAACGCCAGATCAGCAGCCCCCAGTGAAAAATCCATTTGCCCCCCCCTTTGGTTGATCGAACGATGACCAGTTATCGGCTATAGTTCGCTAGCGAACGATCCCTGTCAATAGAGCTGCGCTGTCCCTTTGCGATTAAGTGTCAATCTGACACCTGCCGCGAAAATATCGTTTGCTGCCTAAGAGAGAATGGTTATAGTTCACTAGCAAACTAAATTGTGCGCCTGGGGAGGGTAGCCGCACACAAACAGTATCACCGCTCAGGTTTCCGGTGAATTTCTGGGAAAAATCAACAAGAGTTCAGTAATAGGGAGGATGACACAATGAAATTTAAATCCACAATGATGGGGCTGGCTTTGGCTTCAGTAGCCTCAATGGCAAGCGCCGAGACAGTGCTGCGGTACAACGATGGCGGCCCGAATCGGGGAGCACGCGCGGCGGCTGTAGTGTATTTTGCCGAACAGGTCGAAGCCCTTTCCGGCGGCGATCTGAAGCTGGAAATACACTGGGGCGGCGCGCTGCTCAAATGGAAAGCCGCCCTTTCCGGCATTGGGGCCGGCACCGCAGATATGGGCGCTGTGGTTGCCGTTTATAACCCCAACGAACTCAAGGCGATGACCATCGGCGATCTGCCCGGTGCAAACTCTGACGCTTGGGTTGGTATGCGTGCGATGTACGAACTGATGACCACCAACGAGCAGATGAAAGAAGCGCTGGCCAAACAAAACGTGGTCTATGTCGGCAATTTCACCACAACTGCCGTTCAGATAGAATGCGCGCCGGGCCACAGCATCAAGACTGTCGCAGACATCAAAGGCAAGAAAATGCGCGCCTCGGGCGTCTATGGAAAAGTGTTGGGTGAACTGGGCGCAACCATGGTCAACATGACCTATGACAAGGTTTATCAGGCGCTTGATTCGGGGCTGATCGACTGCTCGGCCGGGTACGTCTATGCCACCAAGGCCTATAAGCTGTACGAGGTCGCAGATTCAATGACGCTGTCAAACTGGGGTCAGGTGTCTGGCTTTGGCATCGTGGTGAACAAGGACATCTTTGAAGAACTTACCGAAGAACAGCGCGCCGCGCTGCTCGAGGCGGGCTCGTTGATGACCGACCAATTTGCCCAGGCACAGATCGAGGATTTTGACACAACTGTCGCCGCAATGAAGTCTGGCGAAATCGGCAGCAAGGTTGAAGTTACCGAAATGGCTGAAGAAGAACGCGCCAAGCTTTTTGCCGCAGGTGAGCCGTTTGTTGCAAAGTGGCAGTCAGACATGGATGCCGCAGGTTATGACGGTGCTGACATCTATAACCAGTTTCAGGACCTGATTGTCAAATACGAAGCCGAGCGTGACGCAAAAGGGTACCCGTGGGCCCGCCGAATATGAACGGAGCGGCCCCGGATACGGGCCGTTCCACCTATGCCAAGGCGCGTGGCCTGCTGGGTCAGGTTGAAAAACTGCTGCTGGATCTGGGTGCCTTTGCCATCGGGTTTTTCTGTGTCTACATCTGCATTGGCATTCTCCTGCGCTATTTCTTTGCCTCGCAAGTCCCCGACGAAGTGGTGATTGTCGGCGAACTGATGGTGGCTGCCCTGATTCTACCTTTGGGCTATGTTGCGGCTGAACGCGGTTTTATCGCCGTTGAGCTGTTGACCAACGCCCTGCCCAAGGCTGTGCAACGCTGGCTGAACGTGCTGGCGGTCCTGGTTGGCCTTCTCGCAACCCTGCCCATCACCTACGCAGCCTGGCATGCAGCCGAAACAGCCGTGACCAGCGGCAACTATTTCTTTGGCCTGCTGTCCTTGCCTGAATGGCCCGGACGCATCGCATTTTTCTGCGGCTACATTGTTTTTGTGGTCCGCCTGCTGGATCTGCTGATCCACGACACGCTGGCGGCTTTTGGCGTGATAGCCCCCGACCCTGAACAGCATGACCTGACGAAAGACCTGGATTAGTGGATCCCCAAACGATCGGCATATACGGGTTTGCCGCCGTCCTTGTCCTGCTGTCGCTGCGCGTGCCTATCGGCTTTACGCTGGCTGGTGTTGCCTCGGTTTGTTCGCTGGTGGCTTATGCTTGGCGGCCGGGGCGCGAATTCGACTTTGAGCGTGGCGTACGACCTGCCCTTGGGCTGATCGAATCCAACGCTTTCGAATTCATTCACTCTTATTCGCTGTCCATGGTGCCGCTGTTTATTGCGGCGGGCCATGTGGCCTATCACGCGCGTATCACAACCGACATCTATGATACTGTGCGGGTCTGGATGGGGCGCACGCCCGGCGGTCTGGCCATTGCGTCATTGATCGGCTGCGGCGGGTTTTCGGCGATTACCGGCTCCAGCGTGGCCTGTGCGTCTTCCATGGGCCGCATTTGTGTGCCTGAAATGCTGCGCTATGGCTACTCAAGCCAGTTGGCCACCGCGACCGTAGCCGTGGGGGGCACCCTGGGGTCTTTGATCCCGCCTTCGGTGCTGTTCATCATTTACGGATTGTTTACCGAATCCTCGATCAGTCGCTTGTTTCTAGCGGGTGTGATCCCCGGCATCCTTAGCCTTTTGGGGTTTATCCTGACTGTGATCATCTGGGTCCGCCTTCGCCCCGAAGTCGCGCCAGCCGTCACCGAGAAATACAGCCCCGCAGAGAAGAGGGTCGCGGCGTTCAAAGCATGGCCTGCGCTGATGCTGATGGCGATTATCATCGGCGGTATCTATGGCGGTATTTTTACCGCCACCGAAGCGGCGGCTGTCAGCCTGGCTTTTGTGACCCTGTTTGGTTTTTTCTCCAAACGGCTGTCCTGGAACAATTTCGTCACTTCGATGCGCGAAACTGCGTTTCAGTCTGCGGCTTTGTTCTTCATCGCGGTCGGCGCAAAAATCTTTGTCTCGTTTGTTTCATTGACCGGGGTGACAGGTCTGCTGGTCGAGCTGGTGTCCGCATCGGGGTTGGAAAACTGGCAGGTCCTTTTGTGCATCGTGCTAATGTATCTGATCATGGGCATGTTCCTTGACCCGATTGGCACCATGCTGCTGACCTTGCCTTTTGTCGTCCCGCTGATCGAAGGCATGGGCTATGATCTGATCTGGTTCGGGGTGATTGTGATCAAACTGCTTGAGATCGGGTTGATCACACCGCCTGTGGGGCTGAATGTTTTTGTCATTAACAGCGTTGTCGGCAAAGCCGCGCAGGTTCACACGATCTTCTTTGGCGTGATGAAATTTCTTGTGCTCGACATCGTGGTGCTGCTGCTCTTGCTTAGCTTCCCGATCCTGTCGCTGTTCGTGCCAAATACTATGTTTTGATCTTGTTGGGGGGTTTTTGGCCCTCCTTCAACGCATCTGAAAGGTTGCCTTTGACCTTGCGGAGCATATCGATAAGTTTCACCACTTCCTCGGGATCCAGCCCATCAAGGGCGATATCGTTAAGATTGGTGAACTGCTTTACGATTTCCATCTGCAACGGGGCCGCTTTTTCGCACAGCCAGACCTTCTTGGCCCGCCGGTCGCCCTGATCGGTGATCCGCTTGACCCAGCCACGTGCCTCAAGCCGGTCGACCAACCCGCTGACCGTCACTGTGCCAACCCTCATACCCACCGACATTTGGGTTTGGGTCAGGCCATCTTCAAGCATCAGTTGATTCAACGCAAAAGCCTGCGCCAGGGTCAGCCCGTGTTTATGCATCAACTGGTCAAACAGAATACCGCGAAACCGGGCGATATCGGTGAACAGGAAGCCAATTGCACGATCTCTGTCTTCCATTCGTCAC
>PIVL01000036.1 GCA_003354145.1 Paracoccaceae bacterium | reverse complement strand
AGCCACAAGACCTGGTTGCAGCCCTTAAAACGGTTGGCTTGCAGCGCGGAGATAGCATTTTCATTCACAGTAATCACTCTGACCGGCTTTGCGAGCTATGCCGACGTTTATGATTGCTATTTTGCGCAGGTCTGCAATGACACTAGCGGAGAGTGTCGGCTCGCGAGTAAGCGAATGATCTTCAATACTAACAATGCAGAGTTTGTGAACGCTGACACTACCGGAAAAGTCGACGCCCTATTTTTGGGGAATGACAACTCGTCGGGCCTGCTCTCTATCTTCGCAGAGGATGAGAACAATCCACCCAACCAAACAAAATTTTCTGTCCATTCCAGGGTCGATGGACCAACGACATTTCAAGCCGAAGCATACCATGGCGTGTGCACAAAACAAAGAAACTGATACTTTGATCGAGACAATAGAAAAAACCGCAGCCCTTTCGGACTGCGGGTGTTTTCTAATCCGACTACTTCATCAGTTCCGGCACAATGGTCACAATCCCCGGCACGAACCACAGCAACAGCAAAGCCGCCACCTGGATCAATACAAACGGAATGATGCCGCGATAGATGTGCCCCGTCGTCACCGATTTTGGTGCCACCCCGCGTAGGTAGAATAGCGCAAAACCAAATGGTGGCGTCAGGAAACTGGTCTGCAGGTTCACCGCGATCATGATCGTCACCCATTTTGGATCAAACGAACCGCCATAGATAACCGGTCCGACAATTGGGATAACGATGTAAATGATCTCGAGGAAGTCGAGAACAAATCCCAGCACGAACAAAACCAGCATCACCAGAATGAACACTTTGGTTTCGTCATCAAAGCTCTTGAGGAATTGCTGGATATATTCTTCACCACCAAACGAGATGACCACAAGGTTCAGAAGCTGTGAACCAATCAGGATGGTGAACACCATCGACGTCACCTTGGCGGTTTCACGCACAATCGGCGTCATCACTGCAGTGGTATAAAGCACCCAGCACGAGAACAGCAAACCAGCCATGGCATAAAGATAGGCACCATAGGCAAAGAAGAAGGCGATCCAGCTTTCGACGCTGACACTGTCTTGATTGATCCGAAGATCAAAGTTGACCCCGATCAGGATACAAATGACGATCGCAAAGGCCGCTTTGATAACGACGGCTCCTGATTTGTTCTGGTCCTGTAGTTTGCGGAATGCTGCCAGCATAATCGCGCCACCGGCACCCAATGCAGCAGCGGGCGTCGGGTTGGTGATGCCACCCAGAATAGAACCCAGAACCGCTACGATCAGAACCAGCGGTGGGAACACCACACGGATCAGTTCATTCTTTGACAGGCGCTGAGCCGCAACCCGGCAGCCATAAAGCGCCAGCAACAAAGGCAGTGCGATTATGAACAGTGTCATGCCTGACGATGTCGTCGGCGTGATCCACAGCACATCTGCCAAAGCTATCAGCAACACCCCAAGCGCGCCAAGGATCAGCGGCTTGCGATCACTGGACGGGGAAATGCCCCGCGCCATGACCAGAACAATGCCCATCATAACCAACAGGATGCTCATACCGGTGCCAATCGGCGCGGCGGCGTCAATCTTGACCTGTTTGGCGGCGGCGATTGCCTCATCGCTCAAACGAACGCTTTCGTTTGAGCCACCATTGGCGTCAATTGCTTCGTTTTCGGCAAAAGCTGCGTCCCAGGCAGTTTGCCCGTGCAGCTTTATCATCGAAGCTTCGCACTTTTCTGACACATGGGTGCGTAGGCTGGCGCCTTCGCCAATGTCCGAGAAGGACGACACCGTAATATCCTGCGAACCTACGATATGCGCGCTGCCGGCACCGATGGCCAAGCCAACGACAATAATCGGAGCGGCGAGCAACCAGATCAGGCCTTCGGAGCGGGTGATCGGCTCGTTGCTTGAGCCACCCATTTCCACGGCGGGGGCCTTGTCCGGGTTAAGCATCGCATAGACAAAGGCATATAGCGCGTAGAACACCGCCAACATGATCCCCGGTAACAATGCCGCCTGAAACAACGTGCCAACCGACAGAACCGCCGGTTCACCGAGATAGGTCAAAGCGTCAGTACAGCCAGCATCTTGTGCACGCTGTTCCTGAGCCGCCGAATAAAGATCCCCGGCCAGTGTGCCCAGCAGAACAATCACGATGGATGGCGGAATGATCTGTCCCAGTGTTCCCGAGGCAGCAATCACACCCGTGGCAAGCTCTGGTGAGTAATTGTTGCGCAACATCGTTGGCAGGGCGAGCAGACCCATGGTCACAACAGTTGCACCAACAATCCCGGTAGAGGCGGCCAAAAACGCACCCACAACCACAATTGACACGGCCAGACCACCGGGCAGCGGGCCAAAAACCCGAGCCATTGAAGTCAGCAAATCATTGGCAATTTTGGAGCGTTCCAGCGTGATGCCCATAAGAACAAACATCAATACCGCCAAAAGCGTTTCAATCGATTGCCCCGCCAGAACCCGTTCGTTCATACGGTTAACGATGAACGACAAGTTGCGGTTCATCGCAACTTCCCAGCCCTTGGGGAACACATGTTCGCTGATACTGGGCAAATCCGGGTATCGGAATAGTGAAATCGAATCCGGGGTAACCCCGGTATGGACAAGCGCTCGATAGGCCTCGGATGAGGTGTCAATCGCCTGATGGATCAGAAGGCCCGCGCTATCCAGCGAGGCGATGATCCCAAACGAGATGATCCCTGCGCCGCCAATGGCGAAGGCCACCGGAAACCCGGACAGAATTGCCGCGAACAGGCAAAAGAAGACAATGATTAGGCCGGCTTCGACGCCATCAAGACCAAATAGCATAAGAGCAGTCCTTAAGATTGTAGTCGTTCATATGTGTTGATGTGGGCATATCAGTGCACGCCCTCATAGGCTTCTTCGCCTTCACCAAGAGTATCGCGATCAAGGTATTTGCCTTCGCTTTCAGGGCCTTCTTTGAATTCCAGATAAGATCGGAAAAAGAACGACACGGCCTGAAGGAATACCAGGCCTGCGAAGGCCACCAACAGAATTTTGAATAGGAAATAGGCAGTAAAGCCGTTGGGCGAAAACCCGATGGTTTCCACATTCCAGCGCAAAGCCCGTGATTTCAGCAACAAACGCTCGAGCGGATCGCTGGCGGACGGTTTTGGCACGATCAGGTGGCGCCACAGGAAGAACCAGCCATACATCCAGATTAGGGTGGCAGACGGCACCATAAACAGCATTGAGCCGAACATATCGATGACGCGCTTGGCACGGAAACTGACGGCGGAATAGATCAGATCAACCCGAACATGCCCGCCTTGTACAAACGTATAAGTCACACAAAGAGCGACGACCAACGCATTGTAAAGTTTGAGTTCTTCGGCGTACCAGCTGATGTCAAATTGTAGCGGGATACCAAAGCCGATGACGATGTCAGGCCGGGTAAATACTCGCTGAATAAAGATGATGATGATCTGTTGCAGCACCATAAGCAGACCAGCCCAGGCAAAGAAACGACCGACGCCGTTGGCGAACCCTTCTAGGACGCGAACGCAGCCCCACATAAAGCGGTTGTTAATGATACCAATGATCAGAAGAACAAGGAATATCGTGAAGACGACAAAGAAGAATTCGACCGAGCCACCATAGTAGACAAAGCGCATGATGGACTCTTTATTGGACCAGTCCAGCCACTCTGCCGGGTGAGTCACAGCATAGGCCATGTTCTGAAATGCCATCAGGATGTTGTAAAACACCCAGATCGCCCCGTCCCATATCAGACCCAATGCCGAGCCAAAGCTCACTGTGTTCTCTTCTTGCATTATGCCCCCCAAATGCCCTTGAGCATGTCGTAACGTTTGTTCGTTTGCAGCCTTATAGCCGCTTATATCAGCAAAAGGCCCTGCAAAATTGCAGGGCCTTTCGATTTATCAGGTTTGGCTTAGCCGCCCAGAACGCGGTTACGCTGAGCGACGTAAAAGCCATCAGATTTGTTGATCCACGCCGAGGATGTTGCCATGCTGTCCTCAAAGCTGCCGCGGATCTTGGCAAACAATGGATCATCCATGTTCTCGTCCATGACTTCTTTGGAGGCTGCACCAAATGCATCCCAGACATCGTCCGAGAACTGCAGGGTTTTGACGCCTTGCGACTGCAGACGAGCCAAGGCAGCACCGTTGTTGGACAGGGTTTCTGCCAACTGGTAATGCGTGACAGCCATCGACGCATTGCGCATGATCGCCTGTTGCGCTGGCGTCAGCTCGTTCCAGACGTCAAGGTTAACAGACGCGGACAGACCGGAACCGGGCTCGTGGAAACCAGCGGTGTAGTAGACCTTGGCAACTTCCTGGAATCCGGCGCGTTCGTCAGCAAACGGGCCGACCCACTCAAGACCGTCCAAAGCACCGGATGACAGCGCCTGGTACAGTTCACCACCGGGGATGTTCTGAATCGAAGCGCCCATCTTACTCAGCACTTTGCCGCCCAGACCGGGCATACGGAATTTCAGGCCGTTAAAGTCAGCAGCCGAATTCATTTCCTTACGGAACCAGCCACCGGACTGCGAGCCCGAGTTACCAGCCAGCAAACCTTTGAGGTTGAATATCTCGCCCAGTTCGTCATGCAGACCTTCGCCGCCACCATGATAGTACCAGTTGGTCAGTTCCTGTGCGGTGCCACCAAATGGAACAGCGGTGAAATAGGCATAACCCGGATGCTGACCGATGTAATAGTAGTCAGCCGAATGATACATGTCGGCCTGGCCTGACGACACAGCGTCAAACACTTCGAATGCGCCAACCAGTTCGCCCGGTGCTTTCTTGTCGATGGTCAGCTGGCCATCGGACATGGCACCAACCATTTCAACCATATAACTTGACGCATCATCCAGAACCGCAAAGCCGCGCGGCCAGGACTGAACCATTGTCAGAACGCGTTTGCCTTGAGCATAGGCAGGTGCTGCCAGTGTGGCGGCTGCAGCAGCTGTACCACCCATGGCTGTTGTTTTCAAAAATGAACGACGATCCATTTCGTTACTTCTCCCAATTGAATTTTTTGCCCTGACCATATGGCCGAGCAGATCACACGAGTGCGGTCATATTAGCTAAAAGGAATTTGAAGTGAATACCTACTACTACGTAGAACGGTGTGTTTCTTTCAGGATATTCAGGACCTGCCCCACAATCTATGTTTAAAATGTCAAAGAAAACGACTTTGGCGACGTAGTCTCATTTCTGCCCTTTGATTTTGGCGGTAATCTTGCCTATTGCTGGGCAATGGCGCTGCTACGCACTCTCTTTCGGCCGAACTATGCCCAAAAGCTCTCGCTTTTGGCCACACTTCCTTTGGTGGCGGCCGTAGCAGCCATTGCCGCATTGGTGGCCTATCAGGCGCGCGATCTGGCGAATCGGGAAATTGAGGCGCTTGAACAGCAGTTTCTGGAAGCCAAGAAAGAAGAGTTGCGGAATTATGTAACGCAGGCGCGAAACGGGTTTTACTTTATCTACGGTTCGGCCCAACCCGACGACCAGGAAGCCAAAGATCAAGTATCACAAATTCTGGCGGCAATGATTTATGGCACCGAAGGCTTTTTCTTTGTCTACGAGTATGACGGCACCAACCTCGTGAGCCCGCGTCAAACCGACCTGATCAACCAGAATTGGTCCGGTCTTGCAGACAGCGAAGGCACCCCAGTCGTCGACGAATTCATCCGTCTGGCCCGCAGTGGTGCCGGCTATCACACATTTTTGTGGCCTAAACCCTCAACCGGAGAAGAGGCGATGATGGTCGCCTATGTCACCGGATTTCAGAGCTGGCAGTGGGCGGTTGGAACTGGCGTTTTCATTGATGACGTTCTGATTACCGTCGCCGCTGCCCGCGCCGAGGTTCAGGAGCGCGTGCAACGCACGTTCCTTTATATTGGAGCGATTACATTGGCTGCGCTGTTGATCGTGTTCGGCTCGGGAATGGTGCTCAACATCCGCGAGCGAAGGTTGGCCGATGTCAAACTCAAAAAACTGACCCAAAGGGTGTTTGACGCCCAGGAAGAAGAACGCGGCCGCGTGGCGCGAGAATTGCACGACGGGATCAGCCAGATATTGGTCGGTGTGCGCTTTACGCTCGACAATGCACGGCGCCGCCTGACCAAGGGCGACAATGACGGCGCGCGTGAGCCGCTGGAAAAGGGTTTTGACAACCTTGGCATCGCAATTTCCGAAGTCCGCCGGATCAGCCGCGATTTGCGCCCCCTGGTGTTGGATGACCTTGGACTTGGCCCGGCAATCAAGGCGCTGGCGGAAGATTTCAGCGAACGGACTGGCATCGCCTGCAGTTTTGAAACTGCGGTTTTCCGCAATCGTCTGGATCAAGAGGCAAAAATTGCACTTTATCGCATTGCCCAAGAGGCCTTTACCAATATTGAACGCCATTCCGGCGCGACCAGCGTATCGGTTCTGTTGCGCGGCAACCAGCAAGGCGCGATAATGCGCATTGCCGATAATGGGAAAGGCCTGCCAACAGGACAGGATAATCCGGGGTCAGGATTGGGATTGCGCAACATGCAGGAACGCATCGAACAGCTTGATGGTAGCCTGACCATACTGTCCTCAAACGGGACCGATAGTGGCACCGTAATCGAAGCACGACTGCCGCTTAGCCATATGCTATCGCCTCCTGAAAGTTCTGCCCCGACGCTGAAGGTGGGCGAATGACCGACACAATCCGAGTTTTGATTGTAGATGACCACCCGCTGGTCGCCGAGGGGGTTCAGGCTATTTTGGAATCCTATGATGATATCGAGGTGGTCGGTCGGCTTAGCAATGGTCGTCAGGTCGTTTATCAGGTTGACCAACTGCAACCGGATGTGATCCTGATGGATTTGAACATGCCTGAACTGGGCGGACTAGGCGCGACGGAAATCCTTTTGGAACGAGCGCCCGATACACGCATTCTGATCCTGTCGATGCATAACAGCGCCGAATATGTTTCCTCGGCACTTAGCCATGGGGCCATGGGCTATGTACTGAAAGACGTGCCCACAGACGAGATTAAACTGGCCATTGATACCGTGATACAGGGTAAACAGTATCTGTGCACGGGCGCGCGGGGTTCTTTGGAACCAAAAGACGGCACACCGCGCGAGGCGTTAACCGGACGCGAACAAACCATCCTGCTGCAGCTGGCACAGGGCAAGTCGAACAAAGACGTAGCGAATGCGCTGGAAATCTCGGTCCGCACGGTTGAAACGCATCGTAAGAACATCAAGCGCAAGTTGGGCATTTCCAGCACCGCCGGTTTGACCCGCTATGCCCTTGAAAACGGCGTTCTGCAGGGCACTGGCGTGGGGTAGTGAGTCTGGCTGATTTATTCGTTGACGATTTGCCGCCCGGCATCATTCTCTATTTGATAGCCCTCGTTCCACAACGACCTCAACGTTTGCCCCTGACCAGTAAAGCGCTCCTCAAGAAAATCGCATTCTATGATCCGATCCAGCCGAAAATGACGAAAACCCACCCGCAATTCACACCATGCAGCCAGCATATTACACTCAAGGTGATAGATCATCGCAAGCGGGCGCACCTGGCGAAGGCTCTCTTTGCCGTCGGCATCATAATAAATCAGGCGCAACTTGCGTTCTTCGCGCATCGCACAGCGCAGGTCGGCCACCGACACGCAGCCCTGCGCCGCAACATCCAACGGCGCACCCCAAGGGGCCACGTGTATCCAATCTGCCGGGACGTGTAGCACATCAATCTTATCTCGGACCCGCTTGCCTGCTTCGACCAGGCTTGTGTCACCGGACCGCCACAACATCGACAATCCTACGCGCAAGGCTTCGATCTCTTCTGAGTCAAAATTCAGCGGCGGAAGATCATAACCCGCACGCATGATATAGCCGATCCCTGCTTCTCCCTCGATCGGAGTACGCATCGCCTGCAATGCCGCGATATCGCGGTAAATCGTGCGTGGCGAAACCTCTAGCTTTTGCGCCAACGTCTGTGCCGTGATCGGTTTTGCCGAGCCACGCAAAATCTGAATTATCTCGAACAGGCGACTTGAGTTGCGCACTATGGTCCGCCTTTCCAATTTCTACTGCTGACATATAGGAACTTGATCCTGCCAACGGGGTGTCAGCAGTCATGTGATCTTAAGGTAAAAATCACAAACTGGAGCCCCCTCATGTGTTCTCTCGATCATAAAGTAATGATGGCATTAAAACTTGGCCGATGGAGCGATAATAACGTCGGTGATACTTCACTGTGCAGACATTCACAAAAATCGGATGCACTTCTCAGCCTTCGATCGCCTGCGTCAGGTCTGCTTTCAACAATAGTGCCAGCCATCGTGTCCCGCCTTTCCTTTGGCAGAAAATGACATTGCAAATTCGACCAAATGGCGGAAGAGTTCAATTTCAAGCCAAACTCTTCCTGGTAATGTCGCAAAGACACGCCTAAACGTAACAATATTATACACATGTCGACATTTAGATCACATTTCTGTTCCAATTCCCTGTTGACGCCCCTGCCAACGGCTCATAAAGTCCGCCCCAGCACAAAGGAGCTGCAGGGATGAATACCCTAGTCGTCATCGTAGGATCAAAGCGCATGGGCCGGTAACGGTAAATCCAGATCAAGATCCATGCGCCTCCGAAAATCTCGGAGGCTTTTTTTATGGCCAGATACTTGAAGACAGACTTAAGACACGGATGGAGCAAGACAAATGAAACGTGAAATGACCGGCGCACAAATGGTAATTCAATCCCTCAGGGATCAGGGCGTGGACACGGTCTTTGGCTACCCGGGCGGCGCTGTCCTGCCGATCTATGACGAAATATTCCAGCAAAATGACATTCGCCATATTCTGGTGCGTCACGAACAAGGTGCGGTTCATGCCGCCGAAGGCTATGCGCGTTCAACCGGGAAACCCGGTGTTGTTCTTGTTACCTCTGGTCCCGGAGCCACCAATGCGGTGACCGGTCTGACTGATGCGTTGCTTGACAGTATTCCGATCGTTGTTCTGACCGGGCAGGTTCCGGCCTTCATGATTGGCACCGATGCGTTTCAAGAGGCCGACACCATTGGCATCACCCGCCCCTGCACCAAACATAACTGGCTGGTGAAAGAAACAGACCTGCTTTCCAGCGTCATTCACGAGGCGTTTCATGTTGCGACCACGGGTCGTCCGGGTCCTGTTTTGGTTGATATTCCCAAGGACGTACAATTTGCCAATGGCCTCTATACCG
The DNA here is from genome assembly GCA_003354145.1 of Paracoccaceae bacterium. Classification (GTDB taxonomy): domain Bacteria; phylum Pseudomonadota; class Alphaproteobacteria; order Rhodobacterales; family Rhodobacteraceae; genus NORP181. Next base: position 12,938 of record PIVL01000036.1, on the reverse strand, counting down.
GGCCAAAACCTGCAACCTCGCGGTATCAGCCGCAACTGAAGGGGGATATCGAGTCGATTACCGAACTCGTGGCCGCCATGGAAACCGCCAAACGGCCAGTGTTTTACACCGGCGGTGGCGTTATCAACTCAGGTCCTGCCGCCAGCCAGTTGCTGCGTGAGTTGGTGGATGCAACTGGCTTTCCGATTACGTCGACTTTGATGGGACTGGGCTCCTACCCCGCTACGGGTAAGAACTGGTTGGGCATGTTGGGTATGCACGGGTTGTACGAGGCAAATCTGGCGATGCATGGCTGCGATCTGATGATCAATATCGGCGCACGCTTTGATGACCGGATTACCGGCTTGATCAGTGCATTCAGCCCCAATTCTCTCAAGGCTCATATCGACATCGACCCCAGTTCGATCAACAAGGTGATCCGCTGTGACATCCCGATTGTCGGCGATGTCGCGCATGTTCTTGAGGACATCCTGAAGATCTGGAAAACACGCGGACGCAAAACCAATGGCAATGCCGTAACCAAGTGGCAATCGCAGATCAGCGAATGGCGCAAGGCCGACTGTCTTGGGTTCAGCACAAGCGCCAAGTCGATCAAACCGCAATTCGCGCTGGAACGGCTTCAGGCGCTGACCAACGACCATGATCGCTATGTCACCACCGAAGTGGGTCAGCATCAGATGTGGGCGGCGCAATATTTGCACTTTAACGATCCGAACCGGTTCATGACGTCAGGCGGACTTGGCACAATGGGGTATGGGTTCCCGTCCTCCATTGGTGTGCAGATGGCACATCCAAGTTCATTGGTGATCAACATTGCGGGCGAGGCCAGTTGGCTGATGAACATGCAGGAAATGGGGACCGCGATCCAATACAATTTGCCGGTGAAACAATTCATCCTGAACAACGAACGTCTGGGCATGGTGCGCCAGTGGCAGGAATTGCTGCATGGCGAGCGTTATTCACACACCTGGTCCGAGGCCCTGCCCGACTTTGTAAAACTGGCCGAGGCGTTTGGTGCCAAAGGTATCCGCTGCCATGACCCGGCAGATCTGGATGATGCGATCATGGAAATGATCAACTATGATGGCCCCGTGATCTTTGACTGTCTGGTGGAAAAACACGAAAACTGTTTCCCGATGATCCCATCAGGCAAGCCGCATAATGAAATGCTGATGGGTGACGCCGAAACACAGGGCGTGATCGATTCTAAAGGGTCAGTGATGGTGTAGGTGCCCGTTTTCTTTCAACGAAAACTACCGGAAATTTTGAAATTTCCGCCTACGTCAAACCAGAATTGAATGAGGAACGTTAATATGTCTGCCCTAAACATCAAAAAAGGCACCACAAAACATTCGGCCTATAATCTACGTCCAAATTTTTCTGACGTGGATGAGCGCCACACGCTGGCAATTCTTGTCGACAACGAGGCTGGGGTGCTGGCCCGTGTCATCGGGCTGTTTTCCGGGCGTGGCTATAACATCGAAAGCCTGACAGTCGCCGAAGTCGACCACACCGGGCATCTATCGCGCATTACCATCGTCACAACTGGCACGCCGCAGATCATCGAACAGATCAAGGCGCAGATTGGCCGTATCATTCCGGTGCACGAAGTCCACGACCTGACCATCGAAGGCCCATCTGTCGAGCGCGAACTGGCGATGCTCAAAGTTGTCGGAAGCGGCGACAAGCGGCTTGAGGCCATGCGAATGGCTGATATCTTCCGCGCCAACGTGGTAGACAGCACATTGAACAGTTTCGTGTTCGAAATTAACGGCGCACCAGACAAGATCGACGCTTTTGTCGAATTGATGCGCCCTCTTGGCCTGGTCGAAATCGCCCGAACCGGTGTCGCCGCAATTTTGCGCGGCGAATAGGTCTGCTCAATCAGGCGCGGCTGGCATTCACTTGCGACTCTGCCTCGACCAGACGCGTTGTGTGAGGCCGTGCAAATGGAATGATTTCCGCTGATGATCGGCTTTGGGCCGATTGTTCCGAATGATCGTTTGCTGGTGAGGCATTAGCCAACGTATCAGCAAGACCAGGACTGACACCTTCTGAAACCAACCTTGGGTTGTGAGCGAACCTTAAGTGCCGGTCAGTAGTCATATCAAATTGCACCCAGTCACCTGCATCCAGAGCCACTTCGACGGCATTTTCAGGTTGCCGATAGAACGCCAGATCGCCGTGATCTTCGCACCAGATTACAGCTTTGTTTTCTTGTGCATCACACCAAAGTATTAAACCGTACATATTTTGCCCCGTTTTCGTTACTTTGATAATTGTGCGGTAATTTCCAGAAGTCAAACAAGGTAAATTGAGCGTCGTACTCTTGCTATTTGTGTCCGAGTCGATACTCTGTTGACCTTCCTTGGCGTCAATCCTGACTCCATATAGCGTCACAATGCGAACTTCATGACAAAATTTAGTAGTTTTCAAAAATTTAAAGTAGTTCAGTCAGAATCTTGCCGAATAAGAAAACAATCCTAACTATGTCCAAGACTGCACGATCCCCTGCCGAACTTCGCGATATGTTCGGCGCAAATTTGAGGCAACTGGCCCGGCAATATCGGTCGATTTCGGACCTGTCTCGCAAGTTGGGTATCAATCGAACCCAATTCAACCGTTACTTGTCCGGCGAAAGCTTTCCGCGACCAGATGTGCTTGACCGGATATGCGGTTTTTTTGGCGTTGATGCGCGCATTTTGCTAGAACCGGCCGATAGTTTTAGCAGCCATGGAACCCTGCTTTCGGATCCCTACTTGGCAGATTTTGTTGGTGTCCGTTTGAATGACATTCCCGAAAGCTACTTTCCCAACGGGTTTTATGAATTTTCGCGCCGTAGTTTTACGGACGAAGCAAACTTTGTCACGGGTCTGGTCTATATCTTCCGCAAATCGGACAACACATTTATCCGTGGTTATGAAACCCGTAAGTCCATGCAACAACAGCACTTGCCCGTTGATCCGCAAACACGTGAATATCGTGGTTATCTGACCCGGCACGAGGACGGTATCGCCGCGATCGTATCGCGCCGCAATTCGATGACGTGTTCGTTTAATTTCCTCGCACAGGTCGCCTCGTTTGAGAACAATCACTGGGTTGGCTATGCAACAAGAACTGTGCGTGAAAGCACCTCGGACACTCGTGTCGTTCGCCTGGCTTACGAACATCTGGGCACTGACATCAGCAAAGTTCTGGCGGCGGCGCGGGGCAGTGGGTTAACCTCAGAGGAATATCTGAAACCCTTTCATCGCCGTTTGCTGAAACCGGATGAGCCGTTTCACTAACGGAGAATCTCCGTTTTGATGTCGCAGTGAGAAAAGTCGCGTCGCAGACTGAATGGATGCCCTGCCAGATCCGGCTATGACTGACATAGCCACCTGGGAGGATTGCTATGTCAGATACATTCACCGACCTAACACACGTTCGTCGCCCTATCCATCAGGCCAATGGGCTGCCCAATGCCCACTACACCGACCAGCGGGTTTATGACGAAGAAAAATCTGCGCTTCTTACGTCGCAATGGGCCGGTCTGGCGGTTGCTGCAGACGTGCCTGACGCGGGTGACGCGGTTCCGGTCACATTTCTGGGCATGCCGTTACTGCTGATCCGCGACAAGGCAGGCACGGTCCGGGTGTTTCAGAACATTTGCCGCCACCGGGGCATGATTCTTGTCCAGGAACCGCGCAATATCGAAGGCGCCATTCGCTGCCCCTATCACAGTTGGTGTTATGCTACTGACGGACGTCTGCTGGTCACACCGCACGTGGGCGGCCCCGGGACCAATCAACATGAAGGCATTGATCGCGATCTGTTGGGCCTGATCGAAGTCCGCAATCATATCTGGCGCGATGTGGTCTGGATCAACATCTCTGGTGATGCGCCTGCCTTTGAAGACGCAATGTCCAGCGTCATCGCGCGTTGGGCCGAATTTGACAAACCGCTGTATCATGGCGGTGGTGACAGCCGGTTCTCACTGACGGTTGACTGCAACTGGAAACTTGCAGTTGAAAATTACTGCGAAAGCTATCATCTGCCCTGGGTACATCCCGGCTTGAACAGCTATTCCCGACTTGAGGATCATTATCATATCCAAGAGCCGGGGCAATATTCTGGTCAGGGCACGAGTGTTTATCGCCAACTCAAGGGTGAAGATGGGTCCAAATTCAGCGACTTTGAAAACCTAAGCTCAGTTTGGGATAAAGCTGCAGAATACATCGCCGTTTATCCCAACGTACTTCTGGGTGTGCATCGCGATCACGCGTTCGCCATCGTTCTGGTCCCCGAAGGACCATCCAGAACCACTGAAAATGTCCACATCTATTACGCGTCAGAAAACAGCGACCCGGATCTGCGTGCCGCCAATAGCAAACAATGGAAACTAGTCTTTGAAGAAGACATATTTGTTGTCGAAGGTATGCAGCGCGGTCGCGCCGCCCCCGGATTTGACGGCGGGCGGTTTTCTGCGGTGATGGATAATCCGACGCATCTGTTTCACGACTGGGTCGCCAGCAAAATCGATGCCCATCGCGCGCTTGACCAAGCGGCGGAATGATTGATCTGGACGCAAGCCTTATTGCGGCCCACGAAAAAGGTGATCTGGCAGCTTTGGTAAAGCTCTATACCTTGGCAGCTGACAGGGCTTCTGACGATCAGGCGAAACGGTTCTATCTGACCCATGCCTATGTTTTCGCGCTGGAAACGGATCATCCCGACATTGCAGTACTGCGCAAGCGGCTATGAAAATGTCTAATAGGTTTTCAATCTGTCTCGCGCAGTTGATCATATAGGTGCCAGGTCGCGTGCCCTAGCAATGGCAACACGAAAAACAACCCCAAAAACCCTGGGATCATGGCCGCAAACGTGGTGACGGCTATGAACAACGCCCAGCTCATCATTGGCACCGGATGGGTAAGCACATACTGAAAGCTGGTGATCATAGCGGTGACAAAATCGATTTCGCGATCCAGTAACAAAGGCAGGGACAGCACGGTAAGCATGTAAAGCAGCAGCGCAAATAATGCCCCTGTCATACTGCCAACAGTCAACATGGTCAGTCCATTTACACTTAGAAACACTTCGAATGATGTGGACACATTGGTCATCGTCGTCAGCCCCATGAACAACGCGAATATCATGTGTCCAAGAAAGAACCAAAACAGGAAAATAAATACGATAATGGCGCAGACTGACGGCAACTGGCGTCGGCTTTGATGCAGGATGACTCCAAAAACCTCGCGCCATCCCAGGTCTTCGCGCATCTCGATACGACGTGACACTTCGTAAAGACCTACGGCTGCAAAAGGTCCGAGCAACGGAAATCCAATCGCGGCCAATACAAGCCACAATGTCGTTTGAGTCTCGGTGCTGACCCAAACCATGAGCCATCCAGCCAACACATAGAAACCAGAGAACAATAGCCCATACACCGGCGCACGTCGCATATCCTGAACTGCGCGTCTCAGTGCAGTGCGCAGCGTTTGAAAATCAACCGGACCAAGGGTTGGAACGCCAAATTCTGGTTGTTCACTCATGCTGCCTCCATCAATGCCGGGAACTTTTGCGGCCAATTTGTTGCGTCGTGATAGGCCGCCCCCAGCGCCAATATTTCCGCATCACTACCGCGCGGTCCAAAAAGCTGAACCCCTGCTGGCAATCCGTTCGCCGAGAACCCGGCAGGTATCGCAAGACTGGGCAAACCAATAAGACTGACAGGAACCACTATTTCCATCCAGCGGTGATAAGTGTCCATCTGCTGCCCGGCAATTTCGGTTGGATGATGGATGTTCACATCAAATGGCCAGACTTGCGTCGAGGGCATTACCAAGGCGTCATATTGCTCAAACAACGCAGCAGCACATTTGAACCAGTTCGAACGGATCACACTGGCCCGGTGAACTTCCATCGCCGACATCGCCATTCCAAGCTCGGTCTCCCAAATCGCGTTGTCCGAGAATTGAGATTTTTGCCCGGAAAACGGCAACAGCCGAATGGATGTTTCCCATGCCCTCAGGGTCACCCAACTGTCCCAGATTTCTTCGGCAGAAAATGGAGCAGACAGAATTTCAATCTCGGCCCCCAGATCAGACAGAACTGCAAGCGATGTTTCACATTGCGACATAAGCCCCGCATCCATTGGGTACGCTCCGCCCCAATCGCCAAGCCAGCCTATCCGTTTTCCGGTCAGGTTGGCTGCCCTCAGCGGAGCAATTGGCTCAATCACTGTATTATGCGGCTGACGTGGATCAGGGCCGCCCATGACATCCAACAACAGCGCAATGTCGGCCGGGCTGCGCGCCATCGGTCCGATTGCCCCCAATTGCGAAAGGAATGTATCAGCCTTGGGCTCACCAGGAATGACACCCCAGGATGGGCGCATGCCGTAGATGTTATTCCAGGCCGCAGGATTTCGCAGCGACCCCATAATGTCAGAACCGTCGGCCAACGCCACAATGCCACTGGCCAGCGCTGCCGAAGCTCCACCTGACGAGCCGCCGCAGCTTTTGGTCAGGTCATACGGGTTTCGCGTTGCCCCGAAGACTGGGTTGAATGTGTGTGATCCCAGACCGAATTCCGGCACGTTTGTTTTACCGATAATTATGGCACCCGCCGCACGAATGCGCGACGTCGCGATATCATCCGAAGCCGCGATATTGTTAGTCAGAATCGGCGATCCCATTGAGGTCGGCAAACCGGCTGCGCTGGCGGTGTCTTTTACTGCAAATGGTAAACCGTGAAGCGAGCCATCAGAGGGGTTCTGATCGGCGGCCCGCGCTTCTGCCATAAGATCATCGGGGGCACGCATGGACACGATGGCGTTCACTGACCCGTTCACTTTATCAATTTGCGTCAGGGTAGCCTGCATCAGTTCGGCGGCACTTAGCTTACCGACGCTCAGGTCAGACAGAAGATTGGTGGCAGAGCGTCGGGTCAGTGGCATTATTCAGCGGCCTTGATCAGGAAGTTCTCGCAAACCTAACCGCCAAATTTCGCAATGAAAAGCCTCGCCTCAAAGTCGTAACGTAGGGTGGGTGAAAACCCACGCGCACCCGGGTTATTCTCTTTGCGCCTCGGCGCGGCTTTTGCCAGCGACGTCCATTGCCAGCGTTGCGGCCATCAGTGCATCAAGGTCACCGTCCAGCACGCCTTTGGTGTCGGATGTCTCATAGCTGGTACGCAGGTCTTTGACCATTTGATAGGGCTGCAGAACATAAGACCGGATTTGATTGCCCCAGCCCGCATCACCTTTATTTTCATGGGCCTCATTGATCGCCGCGTTCCGACGGTCCAGTTCTTGTTGATACAGGCGCGACTTCAGTGCCTTCATCGCAATATCGCGATTCTGGTGCTGTGATTTCACCGAGCTGGTCACAACAATCCCGGTTGGGTGGTGAGTAATGCGAACTGCTGAATCCGTAGTATTCACATGCTGCCCGCCGGCCCCTGACGAGCGATACGTATCAATGCGAATATCTGCTGGGTTCACGTCAATTTCGATATTGTCATCCACCACCGGATAAACCCAGACCGAGCTGAACGATGTGTGTCGCTTGGCAGCAGAATCAAATGGCGAAATGCGCACCAGACGATGCACACCACTTTCAGATTTCAACCAGCCATAGGCGTTCTGCCCACTGATCTTATAGGTCGCCGATTTAATCCCGGCCTCTTCACCCGAGCTTTCGGACTGAAGCTCAACTTTATAGCCCTTTTTCTCGGCCCACCTGACATACATCCGCGCCAGCATCGATGCCCAGTCACAGCTTTCGGTGCCCCCGGCTCCGGAATTGATCTCAAGAAAGGTGTCATTGCCATCTGCCTCGCCGTCCAGCAACGCCTCAAGCTCTTTCTTTGCTGCTGTCGCCGCCAGTAATTTCAACGCCTCTTCGGCCTCTTGAACCACTTCGGCGTCATCTTCCATTTCGCCCAGTTCGATCAGTTCGACATTGTCGGTCATGTCCTGACTGATGCCGGAATAGGTCTCCATTGCATCTACCAGATTTTGCCGGTTTTGCATCAGCTTTTGCGCCGCTGTTGCATCGTCCCATAGGTTGGGATCTTCAATGCGGGCGTTGAATTCCTCAAGCCTGTGGGGTGCCGTTTCCTTATCCATCCGCTGTGCTAACAAAGCGAGTGATTTTTCGATTTCGGCGACAATGTTCTGCGTCTCAGCGCGCATGCGGTTTCCTGCGGATTAAGGGCTTGAACGTTGGTGATAAACCAGCCCGCTTGGACGGGCAAGCAGTCAGTAAAGCCCGCCCGAACTTATGGTTCCGAATGTCGCCTTTGGTCCAACCACGGCCGTGTCACCTGTCGAGGTTCGCACTTGTCGCCCGCTGTCGACAAGTTCCTGCACCAACGGCAGATCCGTACCCATCGCAAAGCCACCATCAAAGGTCAGACCAAACAACGGGTCCGCTCCGTCGCGGAAGTACTCGGCAACCACATATTCCCCACTGGCATCATCCGGCAGGCGCGCGCCGGTATAGCGATCGATCTTGATGAAATGACCACCGGGGGGAACCTCAAACGGGCCACCGCCAAATTTGTCTATCGCTTTTTCCATGAACGACTGGAACACCGGACCACACATCGATGCGCCATAAGCTTCGCGACCAAGAGGCCGCGGGCGGTCATATCCGATATAACATCCGGCCACGATATTGCTGGTAAAGCCGATAAACCAAACGTCCCGCGCCTCGTTGGTGGTTCCGGTCTTACCGGCCACCGGCACCGGTAGTTTCACATGTCCGGACGCTGTGCCACGATCTACCACACCCTTCATCATCGAGGTCAGCTGATAGGCTGTTACTGCATCCATCACCTGATCACGGTTGGTTACAATTCGCGGCAGCGCATTGCTGGACAGACTGGCCGATTCACAGTCCACGCAGCGGCGTTGGTCGTGACGATAGATCGTTTCGCCATAGCGATCCTGAATCCGGTCAACCAAGGTCGGCTCTACCCGCTCGCCTCCATTGGCAAACATCGCGTAGGCTGCGACCATTTTATACAGAGTACTTTCCTGCGATCCCAACGCATTGGCCAGAAACGGTCCCAGTTCGTCATAGACACCAAAACGTTCCGCATATCCGGCAACAACACCCATCGAGACCTCTTGCGCCAAACGGATGGTCATCAGGTTTCGAGACCGCTCAATCCCGGTGCGCAGGGGTGTGGGGCCATAAAACTTATTCGAGGAATTGCGCGGGCGCCACAAACCTTGCGGAGTGTCAATCTCGATCGGCGCATCCACCACGATGGTCGCCGGGCTATAGCCGCTATCAAGTGCTGCGGCATAAACAAACGGTTTAAAGCTGGAACCAGGTTGCCGCTGCGCCTGCGTAGCGCGGTTAAAGACCGAATTCTGATACGAAAACCCACCCTGCATCGCCAGTACGCGACCAGAGTTAACGTCCATGGCGACAAAACCACCCTGCACTTCTGGTAATTGCCGCAGCGTCCAGCGAACAAATGATCCGTCCTCGTCCTTGGTCATTGCACGTACATAGACCACATCACCAACTTCAAGCAGATCACCGGCGACCTTGGCCTTTTTCGCCCTGGTCCCGTCAGGCAGCGCTTTGCGAGCCCACTGGACGTCTTTGGCCACAATCCAGTGACCATCTTCGTCATCGTCCACACCTTCGATTCCGATGCGTGCATTCTTGGCGCCAACCTCAAGGACCACGGCCGGATGCCATTTGCCTTCCAATTCGACATCGCGCGACAGAACCAGATCCCCTAATGCGACGCGCCACAGTTTTTCGTCACCTAACTGATCGGCTGCGATGGTTTCTCCGGTGCCGCGCCACAGCCCCCGCCCGCGATCATATTTCTCCAAAGAGGTGCGCAGCGCTTTTGCCGCTTCGACCTGCATTTCTTCATCTATGGTGGCGCGAACTGTGAAACCGCCGGTGAAAAACTCACCTTCGCCAAAATCGTCGCTTAGCTGACGACGAATTTCATCGGTGAAATAATCCCGCGGTGGCAGCAGCGTGCGGAAACTGGCAAAATCACCGTTCTGGACAGATCGCAGCGGTTGCTCGACCTCGGTTTCATAAACCGCTTGGGTCAAGTAGCCGTTTTCGCGCATCTCTTTGAGCACGAAATCACGTCGCGACAACAACCGGTCTTTGCGTCTTACCGGGTGAAAATCTGACGGAGCTTTGGGCAAAGATGCCAAAAAGGCCGCTTCGTGCGGGGCCAGTTCATCAAGGGTCTTGTTAAAATACGTCTGCGAGGCCGCCGCGACACCATACGAATTCTGACCGAGGAAAATCTCGTTCATGTACAGTTCAAGGATCTGGTTTTTGTTCAGCGTTTCCTCAAGTCTCGCGGCAAGGATCAGTTCCTTGATCTTACGCTCGATCTTGCGATCACCGGACAGCAAAAAGTTCTTCATCACCTGCTGAGTAATCGTTGACGCACCGCGGATGTTTTCCCCACGAGACTTAATCGCCTCGTATGCGGCGGCAAAGATGCCGCGCATGTCATACCCTTTATGCGTATAAAAATTCTTGTCCTCAGCCGAAATAAACGCCTGTTTCACCATGTCCGGAATTTCATCGGTTGGCGTGAATAGTCGACGTTCTTCCGCGAATTCGTCGATAATGCGCCCCTTGCCCGAATAAATCCGGCTGATGGTTGGCGGCTTATATTGCGCCAGCGATTCATGGCTGGGCAGATCACGCCCATAGACCCAGAAAATCGCACCAAAGCTTAGGGCAGCGACAGCGATGCCCAACGTTATTAGGGAAAAGATTGCCCCAAATAATGAGAGTATAAATCTGATCACATTACGGCCCTTTTTCAGGTGGTCCTGACTACATAGTGACTGTCAGCGCAAGGGTCAAAACACGAAATGGCAAAGAACGGCGGAAACACACCAATTTCGGGGGCCATTTTCACCAAATATCAGTGATCAGACTTCGGAAGTCAGCAATTTGATACCGACAAAGGCAAAAAACGCTCCAAGCATCGCCTGAATATAGCGCCGCGACCGCGAGTAGACTCGCACCATCACAGGCGTTGAGAAAGCGACTGCGTATACAATGTGAAGCACAAGTGACAACAAAAACGTTCCAATCACAATAACCGCCCCAACCCAAAGAGGTGCGCCCTGCTTCAAACCCAGCGAGATAATTGCGATCCATGCCAAAGCCGCCTTTGGATTGGTCATTTGAATAACATACCCCCGCAGTGCAAACCCAAATGGTGACGGTGCGCCGCCCTCAAGTTGCTGCGCTTTGATATCACCCGGCGATGCCGCAGATTTAAATGCCTTGTAGGCTAGCCATAGAAGATAAATACCACCAAAGATCTTGATAAAAAACAACGCAGAAGCATAAACCGACAGCAACGCCGACAATCCTACGACAGTCAGAACCGCCCATGTGAACGACCCAGTGGCCACCCCAAGAGCAAGCGAAATGCCGGACGTGCGACCAACGCTCATCGAGGTGCCGATGACGGCCATGATATTGGGACCGGGGCTGGCAATACCCAACAGAAAGGCCGAATAGGCCAGCAAAATGTCTGGCAAATAGACATAGAAATCAGTCATACGAATCGCGCCTCCAAGTGCGGATGTTCGTAGAATGTTCTCTTTGATCCAACTTGTCTAGACACTGATTACTGCCGCACCAACGCACGTTGCGCCAGATCGGCCTTGCGCCAGCTCAACAATCCGTCGCGAATACCTTGTGCCATGCCCGCCCGCCATTCTGGGTCTTGCAGATTCGTCAGATCCCGCGGGCTGGACATGAATCCAATCTCGATCAAAACCGAAGGAATATCTGCTGCTTTCAGCACCGAAAATGCCGCCGCGCGCAGCGGGCGACGATTCATCGGCCCACCCGTCTGGGTCATAGAGTTTACCAGTGAATCAGCCAAAGATTCAGTGCGGGGTTGGGTTTCCTGTCGTGCAAGATCCAACAATATGTCAGTCACCTGATCGTCGGCGTCACTTAGATCAACGCCGGACAGCAAATCGCCACGGTCATGGCGTTCGGCCAGTTTGGCGCTGGCCACGTCCGAGGCATCACGCGACAGCACATGCACGGTTGCCCCATGCGCCAACCCTTCAGCAAGAGAATCCGCGTGCAGCGAGATGAACACATCCGCTCCGGCCTGATGTGCCAGTGAAATCCTTCGTTCAAGCGAGACGAAATGATCGTCATCACGGGTCATCTTCACTTCAAACCCGCCTGAGCGCAGCAAAAGTTCACGCAATTCACGCGCAAAGGTCAGCATCAGGTCCTTTTCAACAAAGTCGTCCTGTTCGGCCCCCGGATCAATGCCGCCATGCCCCGGATCCAGAACCACAACTAACGGAGCATCATCCGGTTTGGTCGGTATTTCCCCAACATCTGCAGGTGTCGGCAAATCCCATCGCGCATCTTTGGGCGCACCGGTTTGACTGGCGAAAACATCCGGGGCAACCGGAGACAGTGTAACTGTCAAATGCGCACTCCCCGTGACGGGATCCACGACGATCCCCGCGCTGGCAACCTGCAAAAAAGCCCCCAGATCAGCAACCAAACGCGACCAGCCTGGTACGTATGTGCCGAACTGAACCTGTTTGATGCGATCAGTTTTCAGCAACGTGCTGTCCTGCAAACCGTTCCAGTCCACCTCTTGGAAGTCCAGAACCAGTCGCGGCGGGTTATCCAGCGTGAACAACCGAAACGGCACGCCCTGAGAAAAATGCAGATCGAACTGTACGCCGTCGACTGCGTGGTCCGTTATAGTACTTTGAGACGCATCAACGCGCGCCAACCCGCTGAATTCCTGCGTAAATCCTGCAGTTGGTATCAACCAAAGCGCGACCAACGCCTGTCGTAGCCTGTTCATACTCGAAAACCTTGTGTTTTGCCTGCACGATAGCCAATCAGATCACACAAGGGAACGGGGGCAATCTGAGTTAATCGCTTTTT
>PIVL01000323.1 GCA_003354145.1 Paracoccaceae bacterium | reverse complement strand
AAACGCGCGCCAAACATGACCCAGGCAGCCAGAAACAAGGCTTGGGCTGCGAAAAATACAAATCCAAAGCGCCATGTTGAATAGGTCGTGAAGAAGCCGCCGATCATCGGCCCCATAAACGCTGATGCGCCCCACAAAACCGAAGTTGCGGCCATTACGCGGGCGTTCAAGCGAGCTGGGAACAGACGCACGGTAGCGATGAAAGCCAAAGCAGTCATCCCACCGCCGCCAAGGCCCTGCAATAACCTTCCAATCAGTAAAGCCTGCATTTCTGGTGCCGCAGCGCTGACCAGACAGCCAAAAGCGAAAACAAGTGCCGCGCTGAGCATCGGTTTGCGGATGCCCAATTTCAGAACCAAAAGAGCGCTTGTAGCACCAGCGATAATTGACCCGATTTCATACAGCGCTATCGACCAGGCCACATATGCTTCGCCGCCTATTTCGGTGATTATATCAGGCATCATTGTGGCGACGATCAAACCGTCAGCAGCGTGCAGCCAAACCCCAAGGCATACCAACAAAAGAGGCGAGGCATAATTTTTGTTCAAAACTTCGCGCCATGGGACCGAGGCGGTATTTATAGTGGCCGTCATGTTCAAATTTCCAATGCAATATTATCGCGTTGGAACCACCTCTAATTCCTCAAGCATAGTTTAGGTCAAGACAGAATTCGCCATTTCCTGACATTAATTAGCCCAGATGCCTGGGCAACCCATCAGCCAGCAGATCCCAGACCCGTCGGATACGAGGCGTTTGGCGCATGGCCTGATGTGCTGCCAGCCAGACGGGCAGCTTTGGTATATCGATGCCAAAAGCCAGTTCCTCAACAAGTGGATCAGCACGGCCAACACCGGCCTGAGAAAACCCAATGCCACAGCCCATACGCACCAGTTCCCAATACGTCGCCTGATTGTCGCAACGCACGGCAAAACTCTCGCGTGTGACTGGCCAACCCATATCACGCATGGTGCGTACGATCAGATCGTTGCTGTCGTATCCCACCATGTCGTGGTTTATCATGTCATCGGCAATCAGTGGATGGCCCATTCGCTCAAGGTACGAATGCGCCGCAAAAACGCCCATTTCGATATCGGCAATATGACGCGTGACAATATCCAACTGCGTTGGGCGATACATGCGAATGGCGATATCTGCCTCGCGGAACAACAGGTTCTCGGTGGTGTCAGATGGGATCAGGTCAAGCTGGATCGCAGGTTCGGCCTTTCGTATCTCTGCCAGTATTGTCGGCAAAATATAGTGCGAAGTTAACACGCTGGCCGTGATCCGCACGGTCCCTTCAAGTTGCTGAGATTGCCCGGCCGCCGTTAGCGCGATTTCGTTCATGGCTTGATACATTTTCCGGGCCAACGGCAACAGGTCGGTGCCAGTGTCGCTTAACTTCAGTCCGCGGGCATGGCGTTCAAATAATTGCGCGCCCAGCGTTTGCTCTAGTGCCTGAATCTGGCGTCCAAGCGTCGGCTGACTGCGCCCAAGAGAGCGGGCAGCAGCCGACAGAGATCCGGTTTCAGCGACGGCCAAAAAGCTTTGGATCAGCGACCAATCCTGTGGGGTTATCAACTTATCCATTCGTTTATGAATACATGACCTTTAAAAATTGGCAATTCACTAGGTGTAACTGAATAGCTAACTGTCTCTCAACTACACTCCTCATTGAACAAAGGACCCGCAAATGACACAGACAGTACTGATCCTTGGAGCAACTGGCCGGTTTGGCCGCAATGCAGCCCGACAGTTTGAACAAGCAGGCTGGACCGTTCGGCGATTTGATCGATCCCGAGATGATCTGGCTTTGGCTGCTCAGGATGCGGATGTAATCGTGAATGCCTGGAACCCGGCGTATACGGATTGGCTTGCGCAAACACCACGTTTGCATCGTGATGTTCAAAGCGTGGCCAAACAAACTGGGGCAACGGTGATTATTCCAGGCAACGTCTATGTTTTTGGAGAGACTACGCCAGGACCATGGTCACAGGATGCTCCGCATGGCGCCCAAAATACGCTGGGCAGAATTCGGATAGAGATGGAGGCGTCTTACCGCGCGGCTGGGGTGCGCACCATTGTGCTGCGAGCCGGGGACTTTCTGGATACGCAGGCTTCTGGAAATTGGTTTGATGAGATCGTGATCAAAAGCCTGACCAAAGGCGTATTCACATATCCCGGCGATCCGACCATTTCACATTCCTGGGCCTTTTTGCCTGATTTGTGCCGTGCTGCGGTTGAATTGTCAGAAATGCGCGAAGATCTGCCTGTATTCTGCGATGTGCCATTTCCGGGGTATTCGATTACGGGGAATGAAATGTTCAAATCTCTGGATAGAATGACATCGTACAAAGTTCGGCTGAAACGGATGTCGTGGCTGCCATTGCAGTTGGCACGGCCATTTTGGCGGATGGCCAGCAGCCTGCTGGAGATGCGTTATTTGTGGAATACACCTCATAGTCTGGACGGCACGAAATTTCGCACATTGTTGCCCGAGTTCAAAACGACGCCGCTGAACGAAGCCCTGGCGCGGGCCAGTCAACTTTCTAGTTGAGCTTTAGATCTACCCAGACAAGGCGGTGGTGGCTGGCGGTGATCGCGTATTCATATTCAGCCGTATTCGGCGCGGGCCAGTGAACTGCCGCGCCAACAACCTGCCAGTCGCGTGATGGCAACACATAATCTACCCTCAGACGACCGGGTTTCGGCCAATCTACGGTATCCTGGGCGTTGGGGCCGACGTGGCCTTGGTCCGGGGCAATGGTGGCTCCTGGGCTTGAGGGGCTCGGGTCCTGCAATCGTGGGTCATTCAGCAACATGCCGATTGCTTCCTTGCGCCCGTCGCTGTCGTAAGGGTCCAGATTGGCCCCACCAGCCAGAACAAACCGGTCCTTGATTGGATCGCCAATTTCTTTATCCAGAAACAGCCTCCAGAACCGGATTTCATCATGGTTACGGCGACCATTCCTATCTTCGGGTCCGTCAAATACCGGGGGGCCAGCATGAAACGTCAACAGTGACATTTCCGAACCGTCAGGAAGCGCGATGGGAACAACCCAGTGGCCCGTGTTGGATAATCGTTGCGCGGCTTGGGCCTTTGCAGATGGAAAGGGTTTCCCGTCCGGGTGTGTGGGCAAAATCGCTCCGGGCAGATCGCGCCACAAAAAGGTGGTAAAATCCTGAACCTCGTCACGCAGTATTGGATAGCGGGACAGGATCGCCAAACCGCCCTGACCGGTAAATGCACCATACCCCTGCGCGTCCCTTGGGCGACCAAGCCGCCCGTCGCCGTCCATGTCCAGCCCTGTGGGCCTGCCGCTGTTGGGACGCGATGCAAAACGGTAAGGATAGATCAGGCCGACAGCGCCTAGCTGATCTGCAAGAGCGGCAAGTGCGGTTCCATCATAGTCCCAATCGATTCCCTGCAGCGCCAGAATATCGGGTGCGGTTGCGGCAATCACAGCTATGACTGCTTTGATCTGCGGGTCTTTTCCACGCTGAATATCGCGAAGCAATAAACCCGGCCCATCGCGTTCTAATCCGGTGTTGAACGTCGCAACGCGCAGTGTTTCAGCATTGGCGCAAAGCGAGATAACAAGCAGGGCAACAACACAGGAAATCACCCGATGCGGCATCATGCGATTTGAACGGCCTCGGCATTGGCATAAGTCCGGCGACGTTTGTCCTCGATCAGTTCAGCAATCCGCATCATCGCAATTCCGCGCATGACCATGCTGGCGGGCAGAAAGGCCCAGGCGCTAATCGTCCAGATCATTGTTTGAGGGTTGTTCATTGAAATGGGATCGATCAAGTCGGCGGCGACCTTGATCACGGCTGGAACAATGAAGGGAAACAATAAGCCAAAAATGATGTTGATCCGGCTGTCGCGTTGCAGGCGCCGGACCACATCGCCCCCCGCCGTTGGGTCAAATAAAGGTAGATTGATCCAGACATTGAAGGCGCCGGCACTAACGGGCCAGCCCATGACCCGAACCACAAACAGGAACATGAGAACCACAATCAAAGCAATAAAGTAGGACACACCAGCAGCGTTTCTAACCAATTCAACCGTGGCGCTGGATGTCGTATCACCCAGCATCAGAACAATTAGATGCACTGGAGAATATGGGATATCAAAAGCCCTGCCAATTATCGCCCCAACACCAGAAAACATTGCCGTTAGGTTGGTCGGAGCGATCTGGTGCTTGGAGATTATAGTCAGAAGAAACACCATCAAGAACAACGCCACAAACCGCAATCGGTTTATCGGAGGTGCATCGCGGAACTCCACAAAACTGGGAAATACCGTGTAGTATTCGATAAAGGTAAGGGCAGAGGCAAGAATGGCTAGAAACGCGATGATCTCGGCTGAACTGGACATGCTTTCAGGCAGCAACAACGACGGTGTTGCGATCAACATAGCCACCAATATCGAACGCAAAGTTGCGCCTGTTATGTTTGCTAACACTGTCCGTTCCCTTCAAACTGGATAGGCGCGATACAATGCCGCTTCCTTATTCCAACTTGATCCCACCCTGACGGGTGGCGTGCCTCATTAAGCCTCATTTGTGCCTTGATTTGGTCCAACGCTCAACCCGTGAGAGAATGTGAAGGGGTTTTGGGACGCATTGCCGAAAAAACTGGTGCGTCTTTGCATCAATGTTCGGCATCAATATGGCTGGTTTCAAAATGGCCACCACATGTTGCGTCTGAGGCATTGGTAATTATGCCAAACCGACCAGTGCGGCGATACAATGGGGCGGATCGAACTGACCAGAACGAACAATTTGCCAAGGCTAAGTGTTAGAAAAATCAGACATATTGGTGTTTGGACAAAGGTGCAAAAATGCGATAGCAATCCGGTATGTTATTGGTTCGCACCCCTTATTCGTGTCGACAAGACATGTTGGTGCCTGAATTTCAGGTTAATTCGCCAGAATATAATACCCTAAAGGACATCTGGATGGGTGCGGTTCCTGTTCCTAAAATTTTGCTCCGGGATCTCAACTTGTTGGCGATGGCCCGTTACCCGGTTTTCTTTTGCCAAAGGGT
>PIVL01000035.1 GCA_003354145.1 Paracoccaceae bacterium | reverse complement strand
TCACCCCGGATACATCGGCCCAACTGCCCGTCGCCAATGGCACCGCATCATCCAGAAAGGACTTGGCCCAGGCAATCACCCGCGCGCCGCGCGCCTCGTCATAGCCACCAGCGCCAGGTAAATCGCCCAGCGCGTCTGACCCATAAAGCGCGTCATACAGGCTGCCCCAACGGGCATTGGCCGCGTTTAGGGCAAACCGCGCATTGGTCACCGGAACAACCAGTTGCGGGCCGGGCAATGTCGACATCTCGGGGTCAACATTGCTGGTCTCAATGGCAAAATCACCGCCTTCAGGCACCAGATAGCCTATGTCTCGCAAAAACGCGGTATAGGCTGCGGCGTCCGGCACTTCGCCTTTATGCGCAATGTGCCAGGCGTCAATCTGATCTTGCAGAACTTTCCGCTGCTCTAAAAGTGCGCGGTTTATCGGGCCTAGTTCATGCACAATGCGCGACAGCCCCGACCAGAACGTATCGGCGCTGACACCGGTACCCGGTAACGCTTTGGTTTCGATGAAATCTACCAGTTCAGGGGCCACCTGCAATTCGTTCCTGCCCAGTCTTTCAGCCATCAAATACACCCTTTTTGTCATTGTTTTTGTCATTGTTTTTGTCATTGTGCGCCGTTGCATACGGCAGCGCCGTGTAAAGTGAATACCCCCCTTAGGCAACACACCGATCTGGAAATTCGCGGCAGCAGCGATGATGCCCGCAGGGCAGAAGAGCGCGCATGTCAGAAACCTTGCTTGCAGCGCACTGGCATAGTTTCTAACGTCAGCGAAACTCTGTACTGCGAGGTTGCGAAAACTATGTCCAAAACCATCTATCTCAAGGATTATACGCCGTTCGGCTATCTGGTGGATTCTGTCCAACTGACCTTTGACCTTGCGCCCAACGCCACTCGCGTCACCAGTAAAGTCGCGTTTCGCCCCAACCCTGATGCCAGCGACCGCAGGTTTTTTCTGCATGGTGAAAATCTGAAACTGATCCGTGCAAGCATTGATGGCGAAGACATTAGTCCGGAACTGAGTGCCGAAGGACTAAGCTGCCCTGCTCCGGACGCCCCGTTCGTTTTTGAGGCCGAGGTCGAAATCGATCCCGCCAACAATACCGCCTTGGAGGGGCTTTATATGTCAAACGGCATGTACTGCACCCAATGCGAGGCCGAGGGGTTTCGCAAGATCACCTATTACCCTGATCGTCCCGACGTGATGAGTGTGTTCACTGTCACCGTCAACGGGCCGCACCCGGTGCTGCTCTCGAATGGTAACCCGCAAGAAAATGGTGAACATTATGCCACCTGGCATGATCCCTGGCCCAAACCGGCCTATTTGTTCGCTTTGGTTGCAGGCGATCTGATCGCCCATCCTGATCAGTTCACCACCATGACCGGTCGTAAGGTCGATCTGAACCTGTGGGTGCGCCCCGGTGATGAAGACAAATGTGCCTTTGGCATGCAGGCGCTGAAACATTCCATGACATGGGACGAACAGACCTATGGTCGCGAATATGATCTGGATGTGTTCAACATCGTGGCCGTGGATGATTTCAACATGGGCGCGATGGAAAACAAAGGGCTTAACATCTTTAACTCCTCCGCTGTACTGGCCTCGCCCGAGACTTCGACGGATGCCAATTTTGAGCGTATCGAGGCAATTATCGCGCATGAGTATTTCCACAACTGGACCGGCAACCGTGTCACCTGTCGCGATTGGTTTCAGCTTTGCCTGAAAGAAGGGTTGACCGTATATCGCGACTCTCAATTCACCTCTGACATGCGATCAAAGGCGGTTAAGCGCATTGGCGATGTGATTGACCTGCGTGCCCGTCAATTTGCCGAAGACAACGGGCCTTTGTCGCATCCGGTGCGCCCTGAAAGCTTTGAAGAGATCAACAATTTCTACACCGCGACAGTTTACGAGAAAGGCGCCGAAGTCATTGGCATGCTCAAACGCCTTGTTGGGGATGCCGCCTATGCCGAAGCACTGGATCTGTATTTTGCCCGTCACGATGGTCAGGCATGCACGATCGAGGATTGGCTAAAGGTCTTTGAAGACGTCACCGACCGTGATCTGAGCCAATTCAAGCGCTGGTACTCGCAATCCGGCACCCCGCGTCTAAGCGTCGAAGAATCCTGGGACGACGGGACCTTTACCCTGACATTCTCTCAATCCACTCCAACCGGCAGCAACACGTCCCCCACCGAACCGCAGGTTATTCCGATCGACGTTGGACTGCTGGGGCCAAACGGAAACGAGGTGCGCGGCACCGAAATGCTGGAAATGACCCAAACAACGCAATCCTTTTCGTTCGAGGGTCTGGCCGCCAAACCCGTGCCATCAATCCTGCGCGGCTTTTCCGCTCCGGTCATTTTGCAAAATGAGGCTGCCAACCCGGCGTTTCTGCTGTCGCATGACACCGACCCCTTTAACAGATGGGAATCCGGGCGCGCTCTTGCCAGTGCTACGCTGATCGACATGATCACCAACGACGGCAGCCCTGATGGCGACTATCTTGATGGAAAGCTGGCGATACTGCGCGATGACACGCTGGATCCGGCCTTTCGGGCGCTGATGTTGGGTCAACCCGATCAATCCGCCCTTGCCAGCACATTATCTGAATCTGGAATTTTGCCCGACCCTTCGGCAATCTGGGGCGCTACCGAGACTCTTAAACAAGCATTTGCGCAGCACGCGCAGGATGTTTTGCCACGCATCTTTGCACAATCACAAATTGAAACTCCTTTCGCGCCTGATGCCGAACAAGCCGGGAAACGAACACTGGCGGGGGCAACACTGGCCTTCATCAGCAGGCTGGATGGGGGTGCTCAGGCGGCAGCACAATATGAAACTGCTGACAATATGACCCTTCAATTATCGGCATTGTCTTGTTTGTTGGCAGCGGGCCGGGCTGAGACCGAACTGGCGGCGTTTTATGACCAATGGCAACATGACCGCCTGGTGATCGACAAATGGTTTAGCCTTCAAGTGGTCTATGCTGCGCCGGATAAGACCGCCGCTGTTGCGCAAGCGCTTACAAAACATGCAGATTTCAACTGGAAAAACCCCAACAGATTCCGCGCTGTTTTTGGGGCGCTGACCACGAACCATGCGGGTTTCCACGCGGCTGATGGCGCGGGCTATGAACTGTTAGCGGACTGGCTGATCCGCCTGGATCCGGTCAATCCACAAACCACCGCCCGCATGTGCCGCGCGTTCCAGACCTGGCGACGTTATGATGCTGATCGTCAGGATATGATCGCAACGCAATTGGATCGCATTGCCGCGACTCCCAACCTTTCGCGAGATTCAAGCGAGATGGTGACCCGAATGCTGCAGGCTTAGATTATGCGCAAAACGCTTTTGATAACGGGGGCCTCTGCAGGTATCGGGGCTGCAACAGCCCGGATGGCCGCCAGACAAAACTATGATCTGGCACTGAACTACCGCAGTGACCACGCCGGAGTTGCAGCCGTAGCCAGAGATTGCGAGTCCGCCGACGCACGGGTGATCCTTTGCCCGGCAGATGTGGCGCAGCCCGACGACATCGACAACATGTTTGCCCAAATTGATGCCGAATTCGGCCAACTTGATGCGATGGTCAATAATGCAGGCGTTGTCGATCAAATCGCGCGTGTGACCGACCTGACCCATGACCGGTTGCGCCGAATGTTCGACATCAATGTTATTGGTGCCATTCTGGTGGCCAAAGAGACCGTTCTACGTATGCAAGCCCAAGGCACAGGTGGTGCCATTGTTAACGTGTCTTCTGCCGCAGCACGGCTTGGATCAGCCAATACCTTTGTCGACTATGCTGCCTCAAAGGCGGCCATCGATACCTTTACCAAAGGCTTGTCCGACGAGGTGGCGGGCGACAACATTCGTGTCAACGCGGTTCGTCCCGGCATAATCGACACCGCGCTGCATGGCAAAGCAGGAGAAGCCAATCGCGCTGACCGCCTTGGGCCCACTGCGCCGTTGCAGCGGGCTGGAACCGCCCAGGAAGTTGCGGATGCAATTCTGTATCTGCTTTCGGATCAGGCATCTTACATCACCGGCACAACGCTTGACGTAACCGGCGGGCGTTGATGGCCATAAACTATTCATTTTCACGGCAAGGCCGAACTCGGCGCACCGCCGTGGTCGTGATTGCAGTCTATGCAAGCTGTATCGCTGCAATTGCTCTGCTTGACGCGGCCTGGTGGCTCATGTCGATCATATCGCTTTTGACAATCCCGGCACTGATGGATTTGTGGTTCAACCCAAAATCCGGTCTGGAGTTGACACAAACAGAACTGAACTGGTTCACCGGACGGCGTAAGGGATCGCTGAAATTTGCTGAAATCGACACGATGCGATTTGATACTCGTTGGGATTTATCAGTGCGGGTCACCGCCATACTGTCCGATAAAAAGAGAGTGCGCCTACCCTATGAATCGCTGCCGCCGCATCGCAGATTCGAATTAGAGTTACAGGCAAAGGACGTGCGCGTAAATCGCCATCATTTTGTCGTAATCTAAGCGCGTTTGACACGCGTAAGTACTGATACAACCCCGCAGCCAAATTGTCGGGTCATTTTTGCCTTTTTATTATCTCAGGACTTGCCGGGTATCTCCTTGGCAGCGCCATGATTGCGCCCGATTACACCTTCATAAATGTTGTCAATCAAGTTTCACTTCAACAGAGTCCTGCAAATCACATGTTTAATCTTTCCCGCTTTTCCAACTCGTCTGTTCTAAAGGCACTTGCAGCCCGCTTTGGCCGATTCCAGACGCCGGAAACACCGTTTGGCAGCAAACGAGCTTTGCCTAACGCACAGGAATCGCTAGAGAAATTTCTGAGCATTCCGATTTGTGAAGATAATTTTGATAGCGACGCCTCGCAAGAAGTACAGCGGCACGGGCAGTTTCTGGTGCGACAGGATCGATGGGATGATTTGTCCAAAGCAATTCACAAAGCGGACCAGAACCGCGAAACCACATCAGATGGCATGCTGGTCGCTGACTTGCTGGCCTACGGAGCCCGCGCCGATGTTGTTCGGGCCGTCGAACATGCGCTGGCGGATGGCAATTCGAAATGCTTGCTGGATGGTATCAACGGGCTTGAGGCCGTGCGCCGCGAACACCCCGATGACATGGCCATAGCCGTGATTCTAGCGCTGGCCCATATTGATATTGGTTGGGCTTGGCGGGGACGGGGTTACGAGGCAACGGTCTTGACCCAAAACCGCAAAAAATTCGCAGCTCATTTGGACAGGGCAGCCATTATCCTGTCGCCCTTTTGCGCCACGGAACTGAACAGCCCTGTATTGTGCGCGGCTCAATGTGCCCTGCTGGCAGGCGAGAGCGACCCGAATACCCACGTCGCCGACAAATATGAATCGCTGATCGACTTGCATCCGCAAAACCACCGACACATGCGGGCGATGGGCCATCATCTTTTACCGCGCTGGTTCGGCTCTTACGAACAGCTGGAACTGGAAGCGCGCCGCACCGCATCCCGGACCCAGGACGTCTGGGGGAACGGAGCCTATACCTGGGTCTATTTTGACGCAATCGCGCTGGATGCAAAAGCCTGTGAAAAAGTCGATGTAGATTTCTTTATTGACGGGTTGCACGACATTGTTGCGACGCGGCCAGAACAGGAAATTGTCAATCTTCTAACGTCTTACTGCACCATTGCGTTGCGTCATGGGGCAGGAATAAGCGAAGAAGCGGATTTTCCGAGAATGCGGATCGTTGATTGTGCGAACTGGCTGATCCGGGATCACCTGACCGAAGTTCACCCTCTGATCTGGGCGCATGCTGCTGAAGGGTTTGACAACAATGCCCGCATCACATCGCTTTCGCGGTTCGCAGCACGCGGCCGTGCCGATGCGCTGCATATCATTGCTGATCAGTTTCGCGATGAAATTATCGGTGGAAAGCATGTCAAGTTCACCTCAACCGGACCAGAATTGCACTCTGCATAGTGCCCTTGCCCCTCTTGCGTCGCTGTCCTAAAACCCTTTGAAACGCTTCGCGGACAAAAGGCGCATCCCATGCTAGACCTGACTTACGACTTACCCAAGATCAAAACCATTGCCGGTGCCAAACATGACTGGGAACTGGTGATTGGCATGGAAGTCCATGCCCAGATCAGCTCGAGCGCTAAACTGTTTTCGGGTGCGTCGACCAAATTCGGCGCCGAACCAAACTCAAACGTCGCCTTTGTTGATGCCGCAATGCCTGGAATGTTACCTGTCATCAACGAATACTGCATTGAGCAGGCCGTGCGCACCGGTTTAGGGCTGAAGGCACAGATCAACCTGAAATCGGCGTTTGACCGCAAGAACTATTTCTATCCGGACCTGCCGCAGGGCTATCAGATTTCGCAGCTTTATGAACCAATCGTTGGCGAAGGCGAAGTTCTGGTGGAACTTGGTGACGGCACCGCGCGTCTTGTGCGGATTGAGCGCATTCACATGGAGCAGGACGCCGGAAAGTCGATCCATGACATGGACCCGACAATGTCGTTTGTTGATTTGAACCGCACCGGTGTTGCATTGATGGAGATCGTGTCGCGCCCTGACATTCGCGGCCCGGAAGAGGCCGCCGCCTATCTCGCCAAAATGCGCCAGATCCTGCGCTATCTGGGTACCTGTGACGGCAATATGCAAAACGGCAACCTGCGCGCCGATGTGAACGTGTCGATCTGTCTGCCTGGGCAGTTTGAAAAATACATGGAAACACAGGATTTCGCGCATCTTGGAACGCGCTGCGAGATCAAGAACATGAACTCAATGCGGTTCATCCAGCAGGCCATTGATGTTGAGGCACGTCGTCAGATTGCCATCCTTGAAAGCGGTGGCACAGTAGATCAGGAAACCCGGCTTTATGATCCGGACAAGGGCGAAACCCGGTCTATGCGCTCAAAGGAAGAGGCGCATGATTATCGCTATTTCCCCGATCCCGATCTGCTGCCTTTGGAAATCGAACAGGGCTGGGTGGACGATATCGCAGCATCGCTTCCAGAGCTTCCGGATGCAAAGAAGTCGCGTTTTATCAACGATTTCGGACTATCTGACTATGATGCGTCGGTGCTCACGGCAGATGTGGAATCCGCTGGCTATTTTGAGGCTGTGGCGCAGGGGCGTGATGGCAAACTGGCCGCTAACTGGGTCATCAATGAACTGTTTGGACGGCTGAAAAAGGAAGGCCATGACATCACCGACAGTCCGGTTTCTCCACAACAGCTTGGTGGAATTATTGAGCTGATTACCAAAGGTGATATTTCCGGCAAGATCGCCAAGGACCTGTTTGAGATCGTTTACAGCGAAGGCGGCGATCCGGCCGACATTGTTGAGGCGCGCGGAATGAAACAGGTGACAGACACAGGAGCGATCGAGGCTGCAGTGGACAAGGTTATCGCGGACAATCCAGCGCAGGTGGAAAAGGCCAGGGCCAATCCGAAGCTGGCAGGCTGGTTTGTGGGTCAGGTGATGAAAGCCACCGGCGGCAAGGCCAATCCCAAAGCGGTGAATGAGCTGGTCAGCAAGAAACTGGCGGGCTAATCATTTGCGACCTCAGAGAGCGTGGGTTTTCACCCACCCTACGCTTGAAATCACTCTATCGGATAATTTGATCAAATTTTTCTGGCCGTAGATCGTTGTCTATTGTAAACCGGCATGAACCCAGATGGATATGCCGATTATGGACCTTAGCCAGCTTACCACCCTGCGCGTTGCCGCCTGTGACCTGAACGGTCAGATGCGTGGTAAACGTGTACCTGTCTCTTATAACTCCAAGCTCGACAAGGGAGCGGTGCGCCTGCCTTTGTCGGCCTTGAATGTTGATCTTTGGGGGTCGGACATTGTCGATAGCCCTCTGGTCTTTGCCTCTGGTGACAGCGATGGCGTATTGCATCCCACCGGTCGCGGGCCAGTACCGATGCCCTGGCTGGTTCACGCCTCGGCCCTTGTTCCGATGCAGATGTTCACCGACCAAGGCGATCCGTTTGAGGGAGATCCGCGCCATACCCTAAGAGCGGTGCTAAACCGATATAACGCACGCGGTTGGCAAGTCGTTGCCGCGACCGAGATGGAATTCACCCTTGTGGACGCCTCTGGCGATGCGCCGGTAGCACCACAAAATCCAATCACCGGGCGTGCTCTGAACACCGAATCAATATTGGCGCTGGATGAGCTTGACGCCTTTGACAGGTTTTTCACTGACCTTTACCAATGCTGCGCTGAAATGGGCATCCCGGCACAGACCGCGACCTGTGAAGGCGGGGTTGGTCAGTTTGAAATGACCCTGTTGCATCAAGACGCTATGCGTGCCGCCGATGATGCGTGGTTGTTCAAAATAGTGACCCGCGGGTTGGCGCGCAAACATGGGATGGCTGCTACGTTCATGGCGAAACCCTATGCAGACGACGCGGGCAATGGCATGCATGTGCATTTCTCGGTTCTGGATAGTGACGGGCAAAACGTCTTTGACAATGGCACCAACAAAGGCAGCGACACCTTGCATCACGCCGTCGCCGGTTGCCTTGCCGCTATGCCCGCCAGTACGTTGATATTTGCACCATTTGGCAATTCTTACGCCCGACTGGTGCCCGGGGCCCACGCCCCCACCAGCGCCGTTTGGGCCTATGAAAACCGCACCGCAGCCATCCGCATTCCCGGGGGTCCACCTGTTGCACGGCGCATTGAGCATCGCGTGGCGGGAGGTGACGTGAACCCCTATCTGATGTTCGCGGTGATTCTGGGAGCGGCCATAACCGGAGTGGAGGATGCGATGACCCCGCCTGCCCCGATCACCGGCAATGCTTATGACGTTCAGGACGCGGCTCAACTGGCCCAAAGCTGGGAGCAGGCAATTGATCTGTTTGAGCGTGATGTACTGATTGCCCGAATCCTGCCGGACCCTTTGATCCGCAATTTGGTGATGATGAAACGACAAGAACTTCGGCGCTTTACTGACCGCGCGCCCGAAACTCATTGGCTTAGCTATCTCGAGGCGGTTTGACGCCTCTTGCCCCGGCCTGATGGCTCGGGTAGAACTAATTTGATCAAATTTATGGTGTGTCATGAAAATCGGTATCCTGCAAACCGGCCATGTTCCGGACATTCTGGTTGAGCGTAACGGCGACTATGACCAGATATTCAGCAAGTTTCTGGGTGGTCAGGGACTTGAGATCGAAAACTGGCCTGTTGTCGACATGGTGTTCCCACCAGACGCAAATGCGGCGGATGGTTGGCTTATCACTGGCTCTCGCTATGGCGTTTATGAGGATCACCCCTGGATCGCGCCTCTCGAGGACTTGATCCGCGACATTCATGCACGTGGCGCGCCGATGATTGGGATATGCTTTGGCCACCAGATCATTGCGCAGGCCTTGGGTGGCAAGGTCGAGAAATTCGCGGGGGGTTGGGCCGTTGGGCGCACCGACTATGACATGGGTGACAAAACCCTGACCGTGAATGCCTGGCATCAGGATCAGGTCACTTGCCCGCCTGCGCAGGCAAAAGTTCTTGGCGGCAATGCATTCTGTGAAAACGCTGTTCTGGCCTATGGCGACACCATCTGGACGCTGCAACCACACCCCGAATTTTCTGCCCAGTTTCTTGGCGGACTGCTTCAGACACGTGGTCCCGGACTGGTGCCGGACGACTTATTGGCCAAAGCCAAACAAACCCTGAACGAGCCTAATTCAAACGATGATATCGCCGCCTTTATGGTCGCATTTTTCAAGAAAGAGAGGGCCTGATGGCCAGCTGGATCGACGATCTTCCGCAAGCAGCGCAAGAATACCTTGAGGGCAAACGTCTGGACGAGGTGGAATGCATTGTCTCGGACCTGCCCGGTATCGCACGCGGCAAGGCCGTCCCTGCAAGCAAATTCGCCCGTCAGGACATGTTTCATTTGCCCGACAGCATCTATTATCAGACCATCGCTGGTGGCTGGGGCGAAGCAGCTGGTGAAGAAGGCTTTATCGAACGCGACATGGTCCTGCGCCCAGATATGTCTACGGCCACAGCCGCACCATGGACTGGCGACTGGACCTTGCAAGTGATCCATGACGCCTTTGATCGCGACAACGTGGCAATCCCGTTCAGCCCGCGCAATGTGCTGAAACGTGTCGTGCAACTGTACCATGACAAGGGCTGGAAGCCGGTTGTCGCGCCCGAACTTGAATTCTATCTGGTGGCTCGCAACATTGACCCGGCACAAGAAATCAAGCCGATGATTGGCCGATCTGGTCGCCCCGCTGCGGCGCGTCAGGCCTACTCAATGACCGCGGTTGACGAATTTGGCCCGGTGATCGACGACATTTACGATTTCGCCGAGGCCCAGGGCTTTGAGATTGACGGCATCACTCAGGAAGGTGGCGCCGGGCAGTTGGAAATCAATCTGCAACACGGAGATCCGATCAAGCTGGCGGATGAAGTATTCTATTTCAAACGCCTGATCCGCGAGGCCGCACTGCGTCATGATTGCTTTGCCACATTCATGGCCAAACCCATTGCGGATGAGCCGGGCAGTGCGATGCACATTCACCATTCAGTTCTGGACATGGAAACCGGGCAGAACATTTTCTCGGGGCCGCAGGGTGGTGAGACCGATGCGTTTTTCTACTTTATTGCTGGGTTGCAAACCCACCTGCCCTCGGCAATTCCGATGATTGCGCCATATGTGAACAGTTATCGTCGTTACGTGAAAGACCACGCGGCGCCAATCAACCTTAGCTGGGGACGCGACAACCGCACCACCGGCATTCGCATTCCTCTGTCCGGACCAATTGCCCGGCGGGTTGAAAACCGACTGGCAGGAATGGATTGCAACCCCTATCTGGGCATCGCGGCCAGTCTTGCCTGTGGTTATCTGGGCCTGACCGAAGAACAGCGCCCCGACAAACAATATCGCGGCGAAGCCTATGACGGTGAATCCGAGATCCCGAATGTATTGGGCGAAGCGCTGGACAAGTTTGACCAAGCAGAGGCGCTCCACAAAGTACTGGGGCCAGAATTTGGCCGGGTGTACTCGATTGTGAAGCGGGCCGAATATGAGGAGTTTCTGCAAGTGATATCGCCCTGGGAACGTGAACATCTGCTGCTGAACGTCTGACCTTCAGAACAAAGTAACCCCAAGAGAAGTTTATAGCCATCGATGAACCTACTGTATTCAAACGACAAACCCGGAGAGTATCCGAACAGTTGGTATGCGGCGACTGCCAACCCACAGGAACAATTCGAGCCATTGAATGGATCAGCGCGTGCCGATGTCTGCGTAGTCGGAGGCGGCTATACTGGCCTGTCGGCAGCGCTGCATCTGGCCGAGGCTGGTCTAAGCGTCGTGCTGATCGAGGCGCACAAGGTTGGTTTTGGAGCATCCGGGCGCAATGGTGGGCAATTGGGCAGTGGACAGCGCATGGGGCAAGACGGGCTTGGGGCGTTGATGGGCACGGATGAGGCCGACAAATTGTGGGGTCTGGCCGAAGATGCCAAGG
This sequence comes from Paracoccaceae bacterium, assembly GCA_003354145.1. GTDB lineage: Bacteria > Pseudomonadota > Alphaproteobacteria > Rhodobacterales > Rhodobacteraceae > NORP181. The sequence goes on along the minus strand of PIVL01000035.1, from coordinate 10,722 downwards.
CATTGGTCAAAGATCTGATCGCACGCCATTCGATCGAATGCGATCTAAAACCGGGGGTGGCTGAAACCGGGTCTTCTGTAGGCGACGTTGCTGAACTGCATGAATATGCAGAATTGCTAAACACCCGCTATAGCTATGATAAAATTGACATTCTGGACGCAGCCGCTTGCCAGGCAATATGCCCGTCACCGGACTACAAGGGTGGAATTTTGGACCGGGATGCAGCACATCTGCACCCGCTGAACTATGCCCTTGGTCTTGCACGGGCAGCAGCTGCGGCGGGCGTGCGGATCTATGAGAAATCATTGGTTCAAAGCGTGGAAGAAGGACAGCCTGCAATTGTTCATACAGATGGTGGCACGGTTCAGGCCGATCATGTCATTCTGGCCTGTAACGGCTATCTTGGATCGTTAAATCGGCAAGTCGCGCGTCGTGTCATGCCGATCAATAATTTCATCATTGCAACCAAACCACTAGGAGCCGAAGCTAAACATGTTTTGGCGCAAGATGTGGCCGTTGCCGACAGCAAATTTGTGGTGAATTACTTTCGTCTAAGTGCCGACAAACGCCTGTTGTTTGGTGGCGGTGAAAGCTATGGATATCGCTTTCCTTCTGACATTACATCGGTGGTGCGCAAGCCAATGAACAGGGTATTTCCACACCTGAAGGATGTACAGATTGACTATGCTTGGGGCGGCACTTTGGGCATCACCATGAAACGCATGCCTTATCTTGCGCGTCTGGCACCCAACATCCTGTCTGCGTCAGGCTATTCCGGCCATGGGGTCGGTACCGCCACCCACGCCGGGCAGCTGATGGCTCGGGCAATTCAGGGACAAGCCGATGGCTTTGACACCATGGCTCGCGTACCAGCTCCGGCGTTTCCGGGGGGTGCGGGACTGCGGACACCTCTGCTGGTTCTGGCCATGACATGGTACGCGTTGCGTGACCGGCTGGGCCTGTAATTTTCTACTAACAGTTTAGCGCCTATTTCACCCTTTTCTCTTGGCAGATGCATTGTCTTGTTTTATGTTATTGGAAGTAAGAGTTAAGGAAAACCAAATATGTCCCTGTCTCCAAACGTCCCGAATGTCCACGAAGCCGAACCCATCCCCGAAGCGGCGCGTGACGCGATTGATGCGTTGCTGCAATCGGGCGATCTGTTTCGCTATACTGCGCCCCAAAATGCGCCGGTCACGTTGCTTGAGGCGGAATTCGCCAAGCTGATCGGCAGTAAATTCGCGCTTGCGGTATCGTCCTGTTCGGCGGCATTGTTCTTATCTATCAAAGCACTGGGACTTCCGCGTGATGCGCGGGTTCTGTTGCCAGGGTTCACTTTTGCGGCCGTACCATCCTCGGTGCTTCATGCCGATTGTATCCCGGTTCTTTGCGAAGTTGGCGACAACTACCGCGTGGATCTGGACGATTTTGCCAACAAACTTGACGACAACATTTCTGCTGTAATCATCAGCCACATGCGCGGTCATACGTCGGACATGGATGCGATCATGGATTTGTGCGACGCGCGCGATATCCCGGTGATTGAGGATGCCGCACATTCGCTGGGAACCACATGGAGCGGACGCAACATCGGCACCATTGGGCGTGTTGGCTGCTTTTCGTTTCAGTCCTATAAAATGATCAACGCCGGTGAAGGCGGGATTATGATCACTGATGACGCAGATCTGGTGGCGCGTGCAATCATCATGTCGGGCGCTTACGAACATAACTGGAAGAAACATCCGGTTCTGCATGACGCATTTGCACGCTGGCAGAACAAATTACCGCTGTATAACCTGCGGATGAACAATCTGTCTGCGGCAGTGATCCGTCCGCAATTGCCGGAATTGGTACGCCGTGTACGCGACGGGTTGGCAAACCATGACTATCTGGCCGGACGCCTGAATATGTCGGAATTCCTGACTGTACCCGATTGCCTGACGCAGGAACAACGCGCGCCGGATTCAATTCAATTCAATCTTGTCGGGATGGATGACGCAGAAGTCAGTACCTTTTCGGCAGCAGCCGAGGCGCACGGCGTCAAGGTGCAGATATTCGGACTAAGCGACGACAATGCGCGAGCGTTCTGGAACTGGCAATTCATCAGCGATTTGCCCGAACTTCCAAAGACACGTGCCATGTTGATGCGGGCCTGCGATGTGCGCCTGCCTGTGCGGCTGAACCGGGGCGAGTTGGATGTGATTGCTGACATCCTTCTGGGTGCGGTGTCCGAGGCAACCAGACCAGTGCGCGCCTACGGTACCTGATCGCAGCGTAGGGTGGGTGAGAACCCACGCCTCTTGCCAAAAACGCTAACGCCAGCCACTGTCAAAGACATGAATATTCTGTCCAAAGGTGCCGCCTGGATGGGCGGTCAGATCATTCCCATTGCGGACGCAAAAATTGGTGTCACAGATTGGGGCGTAACCCATAGCGACATCGGTTATGACGTTGTTGGCGTCTGGAAAGGCGCGTTTTTTCGGCTGGATGATTATGTCGATCGGTTTCTGGCTTCGATCAAAACCATGCACATGACTATCGGCATGGAACGTGCTGATATCATAGAGGCTTTACACAATATGGTGGCAGCCTCGGGTATGCAGTCTTCGTATGTGGCAATGGTCGCGTCACGTGGACGAAACCCAATACCAGGAAGCCGTGACCCGCGCGATTGCGAGAACCATTTTTACGCCTGGTGCGTGCCTTACGTCCACATTGTCAAACGGGACGTTGCCGATCAGGGCACCACTGTCTGGATCGCTAAAACCATGCGGCGCATCCCCGATACCAGTGTCAATCCAAGAGTCAAAAACTATCACTGGGGTGATTTCACTTCAGGCCTGTTTGAGGCCAAGGAAAAGGGGTTTGAAACGACACTGTTACTGGATCACTCCGGCAATATTACCGAAGGCCCCGGTTTTAATGTCTTTGCTGTCTTCGGTGATACGGTGGTCACAGCAGACAGGGGCGTATTGCATGGTATCACCAGAAGGACCGCATTGGAAATGGCGCAAGCGCGTGGGCTAAACATCGAAACGCGCGCCCTACCCCTGGAGGAATTCTGGCAAGCAGACGAAGTCTTTCTGACGTCGTCAGGTGGCGGCATTTTCCCGGTAACACAGGTTGATGAACACCATTTTTCCAACGGCGCGCCGGGCCCTGTCGCCCGTCAATTGCGCCTGGATTATTTCGAATGGCTAGAGCGCGACGAATATCGCACCCCGATAACCTATAACTAGGATCAGCCTATTTCAGTTTCGACAATTTGTTCTGCAATTCCGCCAGCTGCTTTTTAATGTCATCAAGGTCTTCGCTGGACTCTTCGTCTGATGGTTGTTCGTCGTCTTGCGTCGGGGCGGACCATGTGCCTGACATTCCGCCAGTCATGGCCTTCAAAAATGCCTGCTGTTGCGCCTGCATCGCCTCAAAGCCCGGCATATTGGCCATTGGATTCATCGCGTTCATCTTTTCGACCATTTTTGACTGGTTTTCACGCAGCATATCGAAAGATGAGGTCAAAAATTGCGGCATCACGCCACCACCGGGAATCATATAGCTGCGCACCAAGTCGTTTAACACGTTGACTGGCAAAACATTTTCACCACGACTTTCGTGATCGGCAATGATTTGCAGCAGATACTGGCGCGTCAGATCGTCACCAGATTTCAGATCGATGATCTGCACCTCGCGACCGTCACGAATGAAACCTGCAATATCTTCCAGCGTCACGTAATCGCTTGTTTCCGTATTATAAAGCCGCCGACTGGCATATCGCTTTATCAACAAGGGCTTATCTTGTTCTGCCACATCCAAACTCCCCAGTATGATGCATTGCAGCAAAGCCTATGCGAGTGCAGAACAAAAAGAAAGGGCAGGTCTTTCGACCTGCCCCTTGCGACATCACCGGGAGGGAGGAGCCCAGTTTTGTTCGACTTATCGTAAAGCGCAGTTAAGCGGCTTTTTTGGTTGTCTTCGAGCTGGCTTTCTTAACGGCCGTTGTGGCCTCTTCGGAAAGATTTTTGCCAGCGGCCATCAGCAATTCAACTGTTTCCACCTGCGCGCGCTTGGCGATATCGGTATATGCGGACATATACTCGGACGCGGCCTGTGCCGAAACCGTTGCGAACTCAGAGATCGCGGTGGCATATTCAGCTGGTTCAGCTTTGGCTGTGGAAACGGCTGTCAGTTTGGCCAGTGTGTCTGTGGCCCATTTGTTCGAAATCGCGGCAGACTGCTCGGCAGCTGTCAGCGCAACGCCGGACAGTTTTTCATTCAGTGTTGCGCTCGATTTGAATGCGTCGTCGAATGCAGCGGTATCAACAGAGAATGTGCCTGCAACGTCTTTGAGCACTTTGGTAAAATCTTGAGTATTGGTCATTGTACAGATCCTAATCATATGTGGACGCGGCCACGTTTGCTGTTTTGATGAAAACTATATGGACGCTGCATCGCAGCATTTCAAGGTTTTTTTTGCTGCGATGCAGAAAAAACTTTGCAAACTGTCATTTTTCAGGGTTTGCCTTCATTGAAACATAGGTTCCAGGGGCCGGAGACAGAGGTTCATAACTGGAATCCCCTGGAATTCGGGCCGGAACCTGCTTGCCCGAGCGTTTGGAAAGCCATTTTTCCCAACGCGGCCACCACGAACCTTCGTGAAATTTGGCACCGTCCTGCCAGTCGGCGGCATCAAGGGTCATATCCGAGTTGGTGTAATGACCGTATTTGTTCCGGCTTGGTGGATTGACGATCCCGGCAATGTGCCCTGATTGGGTCAGAATGAACGTCTTGTTTTTCGACCCCATTTGCTGAACACCGCGAAAGCTGTCTTTCCACGCGGCGATATGATCGGTCTCGCAAGCAACAGCACATATCGGCACATCAACCTCGGACAAACGCAAGGTCGTGCCCAGCAGGTCAAACCCACCTTCGGCAAATTCGTTGTTCTGGCAAAGCCCCCGCAGATACTGCACCGCCATTTTGGCAGGCAGGTTCGATCCGTCGCCATTCCAATAAAGCAGATCAAACGCCGGAGGCGATTCCCCCATCATGTAATTTCGGATCGCCGGGGCATAAATCAGGTCATTGGCGCGCAAATAGCTGAACGTCCGCGCCATGATATAAGACGGTAAGATACCCTTGTCTGCGACTTCTTCTTCAATGCCATCGATAAAATCATCCTGCAGGAATGGCGTAAATTCGCCCTGCTCAGAAAAATCAGTCAGCGCAGTAAACAAGGTTGCCGATTTGACTGATTTGTCGCCTCGTTGCTTTAGCAGCGACAAGGTCAAGCACAGCGTCGTGCCTGCGATGCAGTATCCAACACAATTCACCTGTTTTTGTCCGGTAATTTCCTTGGCGATGTCGATCGCTGTCAGAAATCCCTCTTCTATATATTCTTCGATGCCGACGTCTTTGTAGGATTCATCCGGGTTCACCCAGCTGACCACAAATAATGTATACCCCTGTTCGGTGATCCATTTGATCAGGCTGTTCTGCTCTTTAAGATCAAGCACATAAAACTTGTTGATCCATGGCGGAAATAAAATCAGCGGGGTTGTGTGAACTGTTTCTGTCGTTGGGGCGTATTGGATCAGCTCAAGCATTCGGTTGCGAAAAACCACCTCACCGGGGGTTGTGGCGATATTCACCCCAAGCTCGAAAGCAGACTCATCCGCCAGACGCACGATAAGTTCGCCGTCATTTGCCTCAAGATCCGTCACCAGATTTTCCAGACCATCAATAAGCGATTGCCCGTCAGTTTCGACAGCCCGTTCCAATGCATCCGGATTGGTGGCCAAAAAATTGGTCGGCGCCATCATATCGACGATCTGCTTGGAAAAATGCGTTAGGCGGCGCTTTTCGAGGTCGCTCAGATCGTCGACATCGGCCACCGCCTGTTCGATCGCTTCGGAATTTAGCAGATACTGACGCTTGACGAAATTGAAATACGGGTTGGTATCCCACATCGCGTTTGCAAAGCGCCGGTCCTTGGGGGCTTTGCTGTCTTCGGGGTGTAATCCACCGCCTGACATAGAATGCTGCGACTGCACAAATTGAGCTACAGTCTGCGCCCAAAATCCTAATTGACGTTCCAGAATTTTCGCTGGATTTTCCAAAGCTTCAGCCCAATAGGCCGTCGTAGCCTTAGTAAACAGCTCTTGATCCGGACCATTCAAAGCCGCGTTGTGGTTCTTTTTATGGGATAATACGTCGATCAGGCGCTGTGACAACACCTCGACCTTACCAAGGTTTTCGCTTAGCCGTTCCAGAGCTTCACCAGTCAATTCTGTCGTATTGTCTTGGCCTGTTGTCATTTCAATGAATCCCTCTTACGTTGCTGCTGTGCAGAATAACGTGGCATGCCACGCGTGGCAAAGCGACGATTGTTCCGGTTTGACCGGGCGACAACAGGAGAATAACAGATGCGTTTCATGATGACCTACGACTTGATGGAGACCGCGCGCAATACCAATCAGTGGTTAGGCGCTTCGGCCAAAGCTATGGCATCTTACCCGGTTTTCAGCATGATGCCAAACCCGGCGCTGGACATGATGGCCGCCTGGGGCGAAGTCACGGAACGCGCGTTTTCACGGATGGTGGCGAAACCCGACTGGGGTATTCGCACCTTTACCTGCAAGGATGGCAAAGACCATCTGGTAGACATTGAAACTGTGGTCAAACGCCCGTTTGGCGATCTGCTTCGTTTCAAAGTTACCGGGCGCGAACCAAGCCCCCGCAAGGTTTTGCTGGTTGCCCCAATGTCAGGCCATTATGCGACACTGCTGCGCAGTACAGTCAAAAGCCTGATTGTTGATTGCGACGTTTATATCACCGATTGGCACAATTCGCGTGACATTCCGGTCTCTGAAGGCAAGTTTGATATTGAAGATTACACGCTGTACCTGGTTGATTTCATGCGTGAAATGGGGCCCGATACACATATTATTGCAGTGTGTCAGCCGGCCCCTCTGGCATTGGCGGCCACCGCTTATCTGGCCGAACAGGACCCGGATGCGCAGCCCCAATCGCTGACCCTGATCGGTGGCCCGGTTGATCCGGACGCCGCCCCAACCGAGGTGACGGATTTTGGCGCGCGCGCCACGATGGGCTTGCTTGAGGAAACCATGATCCAGCGGGTTGGGTTCAAGCATCCCGGCGTTGGGCGACTGGTCTATCCCGGCCTGTTGCAACTTGCCTCGTTCATATCAATGAACAACGAACGTCACGGCAAAGCGTTTACCGACCAGATTTCACGTGCCGCCAAAGGCGAAGCGTCAGACCATGACGCGCATAACCGGTTTTACGACGAATATCTGGCAGTCATGGACATGCCAGCCGAATTCTATCTGTCCACGGTCGAGCGTATCTTCAAAAACGGTGAAATCGCCAAGAATGAATTTGTTGTTGACGGCCACAAGGTTGATATCGGCAAAATCACCAGTGTTGCTGTAAAAACCGTTGAAGGTACCAAAGACGATATATCCGCGCCCGGCCAATGCATTGCAGCGCTGGATCTTTGTACAGGTCTGCCAGACAGCAAAAAAGCCAGTCATGTAGAACCAGAAGCCGGGCATTACGGGATATTTGCTGGCAAATCCTGGCGCAACAACATCCGCCCATTGGTTCTTGATTTCATTGATGCAAACAGCGCGGCACCCCGTAAGAAACCCCGTAAACTCAAGGCAGTTTAAAACTGCTGTTTTTGCGAGGGTTGAAAACGGCCTCCAGTCAGGTTGCAGCCTATGCCTCGTTACCCGCCGATCTGAAACAGATCGTCGACGGGCGGCGTGCGGTGCACGAATGCAGATCGCGAAATGTTTCATCCGGCGGTCATCACTGACCCGTTCAGCGTTCACAGGGCGTTGTTTGAGAACCCGATTTATGCCGCCCGTCTGGACGGAATGAACGAAGAAGAAAGCGCACCAATCCAGGAAGCAGAACCAAAGGATCGATCATGGAAAGTTTATCCCGCAATAGGGTGGAAAATCATCGTAGCGCCTCTGCCTTACGGGCAGAGTTTCATCCGGGTCGGCTCCAGCGGCCAACAATTTGCCGCGCGGAGCAATGTAGCTGGATATGGTGCGATGCGGTATGGGCCGCCAGACCAGATTAAAGGCGCAGAGTTTGGGAAAAAACCAGATCTCGGAATAATCCAGATGGTCATGCAGCCACCACGCCAGATCACGCCAATCGCGGCCCTGCTCATAGCGGTCCGCAAACCACGGAATAACGACCGATGCCCCGGCAATGCGCGCGTCCCCTTGCCCCCGATCCCAGATATGACATTCCAGAGGGTGGTCATTGGTTGAGCAGTTCAATCGGTTCTCGTTGCCAAACTGGTTCAACGACGGTGAACGATAGCCAGATCGCACAGCGACCCGGCCAAAGGTTTCCTCAAGCGGGTCCAGCAGAGACTGGCAAAACGCGCGCCCGGTTTCGATGGCGAGATCGGGATTTTCCGGAATGTTTTGGCGTTCATGGAAATTGCCGATTTCCGAATACAGAAAGTCACGCATGTAGAAATGTTTCGACAGCTTAACCCGCCCCAGTGTTTCCAAGCTCCACATGCTGGCGGGTTTGCGCACGCCTAATAGCCATTCCAGCGAAATGCGCCATCCGGCGACAGCTCTGAGAATGGATTGAACGCAATCTCCCAGATATGCCCATCGGGGTCGCGCATATATCCGTGATGCCCACCCCAGAACACGTCTGTGGCAGATTTCAAAATCTCGGCCCCCGCAGCTTTGGCCGCTTCCAATATTGTCGCCACTTCATCTTTGGTGCGGCAGTTATAGCCAAGCGTCATAGCCCCATGCCCCAACGCGTCAACAGGCAGCCCGATATCCTCGGCCATCTTGGCCAATGGATAAAGACCCAGCGTTTGCCCGATCAAATCAAAGGCAATCACCCCGTCAGGCGACGCTACGCGGGTCCAGCCCAGCGACGTGTAAAACGCGGCTGTCGCCTCTATGTCCGCCACGCCAAGTGTTATCAGGCTCACGCGCTGATCCATCATTTGATCCCCTCACCAGCCAACCATTCAAGCATCCCGGCCACTGCCGCATTTGTTTGGCTGGGCGATCTGATTGCACCAGCAATGACATGCGAGCCCTGGTCATCATCCGGGCCCATAGTGACCGTGTTAACCGCTGTGTCACCGCCCCATTTTTTGGCGATTTTGTGGGAAATATCCGGGCGCACGACCTGATCGTCTTCCGAGAACCAAAACAAGGCCGGAACCTCTATTGTTGAGAAATCCAGATGGACAACGGCCTCGACCAGCGCAGCCAGTGTCGTGAGGCCCACGGTAGGATAAGAATTCGTCCAGAATTTTTCGTGTTGCTCACTGTCCGGCTCAGAGCTGATTGTTGGTCCCACAAACCATGGCAGCCAGTACCGTGCAGCAGGCCATGTCAGCAGCGGGGCCGCCGGGTCATTGATGCCGAAATTAGGTGACACAAAGATCATCGCAACGATGTCTTTTGACATCTTGGCATCCACGGCGGCCGCTGCCCCCATGGTCCCGCCGGTTGATGTGGACAACAATATCACCTTGTCTCCGACAGCACGCCCGACGGCCAATGCTTCGGCGGTATCGTGCATCCATTCAGCGACCGAGGCCTTGGCCAGCGCTTTGCCGTCACGTCCGTGCCCCCTAAGGCGCGTATAGACAAGGTTGGCGCCCAGCGCTTTGGCGATCAGATCCGGCAAGGGGCGGATTTCTTCGGATGTGGCCGAATAGCCGTGCAAATAGACAACTGAATACGGCGTTCTGGTTTCCTTCTGGCCAGCCCAGATCACCCGTTTTTCTGTTCCCGGGGTAATATCATCATAGCGGGATTCAATCGATTCAAAGTATACGCCGACACCTTCGCCAAATTTGAGAGGCTCAAAATCCGCGTTTAGATCGCTGTCCTCATAAGGACCAAACCACCACATGCCAGCCGCGATTATGGCAATGAGCAGTAAGACCCGCCCGACCAATTTACCAAATTTACGCATTACTGTTCCTCGCCCGCCAATTGTGTCACTGCATCTATTATCATTCTCAGGCAGATGTCGTCAGAAAAACGATGATCCGCGCCTTTGACCAATGTCAGCCGCATATCAGGGCATGTTGCATGATCCAGCAAACGCAATGCGGTTTCGGTGGTGACTGCGGTATCTTCGGTGCCTTGCAGACAGCGTACCGGGAACGGCAAATGCAAAGGATCGCGTAACACCAACTGGCTGCGCCCGTCTTCGATCATGCGTTTGGTGATGATGTAAGGCTCCATATAGTCGGATTCTAATTCCACCTGCCCGACACGTTCCAACGTTTGTTTCTGCGCGTCGCTGAAACCTTGCCAATAGCCGTCTTCGGTAAAATCAGGGGCGGCGGCGATGGTGACAAGGCCAGAAAATCGTTCGGGCAGGGCTTTGGCCAGCAATAACGCCTGCCATCCGCCCATGGATGACCCGACTACGATCAACGGGCCCTTTGTCAGCGCTGACACCGCATCAACTGTGTCTTCGGCCCAATCGCCAATACAACCTTCGGCGAAAGTGCCGCTGCTTTGGCCGTGCCCAGAATAATCAAACCGCAGGAATGCCCTGCCCTGTGTTTGCGCCCAGCTTTCCAGATGCAGTGCCTTGGTGCCCTCCATGTCCGATTTCAATCCGCCAAGAAACACGATTGTCGGGCCGCGCCCTTCGGTCTTGTGATAGGCGATTCGACGCCCG
>PIVL01000675.1 GCA_003354145.1 Paracoccaceae bacterium | reverse complement strand
TCGGGAGGGATCTCCGCGACCACACGCGCGTCGACGTCAGCTGCCGTACGAGGTTTGTCGGCGCGGTCGACGACCAGCAGGATGTGCGCGTGCGGTAGGCCACGCTTCTGAAACTCTACCACCCAGCTGTAGCCGCGGACAATGCCGAGAGCGCCGTCCAACACGAGATCACGAAGCAGCCGCTGCAGGCGCAGCCAAAAAACGCGGGCCACGAGGTCCGGGCGGCCATCAGGCGACTCGCCCGGGCCCAGCGACTCCGTGATTTCGGGCCAAGACGGGTTGCCCGTGAACGTGACGAAGAAGTCTGGACGACCCACGTGTCGCACCATGGCCATGGTGTCCTGATAGCACTGGAACAGATGTCGGGGCGACCCCTTGAACGTGGACGGCAGAATGACCGGCTGGCCGCACCGCGAGTCCGCTGCATCGCCCGCCTCCACCATCTCGACATGCTCGCGCAGAGCGCTGTAGGAGCTGGCACGGAGACGGTCCTGCTTCCGGCGCACCCAGGCAAGGTTTGCGGCCTCCATACGGCAGTACACGTCGCACACGTACTGCTGGAACAGCGGGCCCGCGCAATGCGGGAGGCATGGCTCGAACGGATACATGAGCATGAGCTTGCTCTTATAGAACTGCGCGACGCTCACCGTGACCCGCCGCCCCGTGAGACGGCCGGCACCCGTCTCGGAACTGTCCGCTCCGTGCGCGAGGTGTTCGTGCCATCCCAGCTCGCCGCGCGGGAAGAGCAAAGGGTACGTGAGCGGATCAACTCTCTCGTTACGGTCACTCACGCGACGCGCCTCCTCGCCAACGGGCCAGACGACAAGATCGCGGGAGGAGGGCGGAGCACCGTCCACGCTCTCGAACACGACCGCGATCTCCTCCGCCTGGGGCCGCTCGTACCGACGGGTGTCGTCATCCGGTGAGGCCGCAGCGAAGCGCAGGGAGAAGGCATCGCCGCACGCGCGGCGCAGCGGTCCGAATACTTCCATCATCCTTCGGAGGCCTCGTATGTACGGGTTGTCTACATGCTGCTCCTCGAGCGCCGCCGCCAGGTCCCTCAGCAAGCCCGCGTCGAGCTCCGGGTGTCGCTCGTGCCGCAGCGCGGTGGCCCGAGCGGTGTCGAGCATGTACAACTGCATGTACCTCGCATCCTCGGGCGGCTGGGCGCCCAACGGCAAGCGATGGCTGTAGTGGTAGACCTGCCCGTGAACGATGCACGTGGGCGGACCGCGGCCGAGTATGGCAG